>JASFGZ010000022.1:0-20256 GCA_050123495.1 Desulfobacterales bacterium | reverse complement strand
AAAATTTTCGAATTTACTTTATTGCCGGTAGAATGGGATTTCTTCTGCGGGCATCGATTTTTCGAGTTTATCATCCGTGTTGAAGAAAACCGCCTTAAAGGAAGCACAGCCAAAGGAGAAAAAAATGATAAGCTATTTTAAAGCGATATTGTTACTGATCGTACTGATTGCGTTGGTTACGTTCGGTATTCAAAACAACGACCCCATACAGTTGCATTATTATTTTCAATTGAGCAGCATGCAAATTCCGATCTACGGCATCGTATACGCTTCCATTTTAATTGGGATTTTTATCGGAATGCTGGTCGGTATTAGCAACCGATTTGCCCAACGCAAAAAATTAGGAGCGCTGCAAAAGGAAAACCGTGATTTAAAAGCCAAAGTTGGAGAAACTCCGGAGGCAGAATCGGTCGTAGAATCGGTGGCAGAAGAAGCGGAAATTTCAAAAGAAGCGGCCGAAGAAGTTAAAGACGCGCCTGAAGCAAAAAATGAGAAAGCGGAGGAGGAGGAAGAAGAAGAAGAAGAAAAAGAAACCCGATTCTGATTTATCAAGACCGATGAGTTGTTCTTCATGGGATTGATAATTTGCGGGGCGCCTGAATTTTAATACCCCACTTAAAAAACCCTTTCCCGCCGCTGCCGGAACTGCTTCGCCGGCACGGCATTTCTCTCCTATTTCATTTTATATACCACTAGCGTAACGTCATCTTCGAATTTTGATCCACTTCGCTGATTTGCTTAACATGCTGTCATTAATAATAATTTTAACTACTCATTAATTTTCATGCAAGATTCAGGTTATATAATGATAGAACAGTGCCGATATAAATAAAAGTGCTAAATTTACAAGATTTTGGCACCCAAAACCACGAAAAGGCCGATCTGGTTTGACCGCCGGGGCTGTGATGAAATCAAAGAACCTACGATTGCTATATGCATTTGTCATGTTAATGGGCATTGTTGCCTTTGGAACGAGTGGATATTATCTCGTTGAGCATATGCCGCTTTTTGAAGCCTTTTACATGACGATCATCACCATTTCTACAGTGGGCTTTGCTGAAATTATGCCTCTGACCCAAGGGGGTCGTGCCCTCACCGTAATTATAATCATTTTAGGTATCACGGTGGGTGCCTATACGATCGGCATGCTGGTCAGAGCTTTTATAGAAGGAGAACTGTTAAAAATATTCGGGAGAACAAAAGTGCAAATACAGGTATCGAAATTAAAAAACCATTTTATTGTCTGCGGATTTGGACGCATCGGCCGCATTATCTGCAATGAACTGGCTGCCGATAATATCGACTTTGTGGTGATTGAACAAGACCCTTCAATTATAGAAAAAATTGAGTCTAAAAATTATCTGTTTCTGGAGATGGACGCCACGTCTGAAGAAGCGCTGTTAAATGCCGGCATTATGGAAGCAAAAGGAATTGCTACCGCTCTTCGCTCGGATGCCAACAATGTTTTTATTACATTGACAGCCAAAGGATTACGGCCCGATATCTATATTCTGGCCAGGGCTTCGCATGAAAACAATGAAGACAAACTCTCCCGTGCCGGCGCCAGCCGGGTGGTTTCGCCCCACCTCATCGGGGGCAAAAGAATGGCCCAGGTTCTCAAAAGACCGACGGTTGTTGATTTTATCGATATTGCAACCATGGGCAGCTCCCTGGGTCTAATGATGGAAGAGGCCAAAATCGGCAATGGTTCAAACCTGACCGGGAAAAACCTTGTCGACAGCCAATTGAGAAAAGACTTCGGGGTGATCATCGTGGCCATTAAAAAAATGGCCGGCAACATGATATTTAACCC
The DNA here is from genome assembly GCA_050123495.1 of Desulfobacterales bacterium. GTDB lineage: Bacteria > Desulfobacterota > Desulfobacteria > Desulfobacterales > JAHEIW01 > JAHEIW01. Next base: position 18,443 of record JASFGZ010000022.1, on the reverse strand, counting down.
CCTGCCGGCTGAAACGCTTGAAGCCGGCGATGTGATTGTGGTCATCGGCAAAAAGGAAGACTTAAAGCGCATGAATGCGGTTATGTGATTCCGCTTGCCGATCTCCTTTTTCTAGCAGCCCGTCAAAATTAGGCAGTGTCAAAATCACCGTCACTGGCGGGTGATGTTTATAGCGCGCTTACGAACGATTTATCTAATTTTTTCAAGCACTGTCTTTGCCTTGACCCACCCTAAACCGATGCTTAGTCTAGTTCTTAATTTTAAATGAGTCGTTGCATTTTTTGCCAAATTTCATAAATACAGCGGTCTAAGGGTTAATAGCGAATTTTGAATCTTACCTAATTGAGCGTTTCAAATTTTAAAATCGCTCAACTCATATTTTTATCAATGGGAGGTTAAAAATGAAATCCTCCGATAAACCATTCGACAATCCCGCCGCCACCCAGCGCATGACCGATCTGGTCAATCATTTATCAATAGAAGAGCAACGCATTCTTGTCCGGCTGCTCAATAATTGGGAAAAAAGAGATCAACGATTGCATCCTCGAATTCCGTGTACCCTTGTCACCGAATATCGAGCGTCGAATCGGTCATACAAAGACACCATTAAAAATATCAGCCTGGGCGGCGCATTTATCGAAAGTACAAACGACCTTCCCGTCAACCTCGAGATCAACCAGCACTTCTTTTTTCCTAATTTTGAAATTCCAATCCGATCGAATAGCAAAATTATCTGGACTGCTCCAATTGGATTCGGCGTGCAATTTGAGATCATCTAACACGCGGATAGGATAGGAATCTGGCAGGCTTGAAAGCGCGAAATCTTCCAGGCTTTCTGGCCTGCCAGCCTTCAAGCTATGCGCCATGCGCTATCAGCTACGAGCTATTTTAGCCGACACCTGACACCTGGACACTGACATCTGAAACCCTGGAGATTGTGTTGTTTAAAGAATGCAACTGAACTAAAATATACCACATGACTTTTGCAACATTATTGGGCGACATAACACGAGCAGGTTGGCCAATTCTTATGTTGGTGAGGCTTTCTCGGACGGCTTCGCTTCCGTCTGGCGAACGATATATTCGCGGATACGGTTACCGTCCATCTCTTTGACAGTGATAAGATAATTGCCGAGCGGAATTTCTTCCTTCTCCTGCGGTATCCGGCCGATTTGGTCCAAGACATATCCGGAGAAGGTGTCATACTCCCTGGAGTCGGGGATATCCATTTTTATCGTTTCGTTGACTTCATCAATTTCAGATTTTCCCAGAACCCGCCATTCATTGGGCTTGGTTTTGATGATATGGGTCTCAACGGTATCGGTTTCATCAATGATCTCACCGACAATCTCTTCAAGGGCATCTTCAAGCGTAATCAAGCCGGAAACGCCCCCGTGTTCATCGACGATGATCGCCAGGTGTTGTTTTCGCTTTTTAAATTGCTGAAGCAGGTTATCCAGTTTTTTATTTTCAGGTACAAAATAAGGTTCACGCATGATTTTGCGTACATTGACCGATGCATCGGATGTGGCCTGGTGTTTGAGTAAATCTTTGACGTTTAAAATGCCGATGACATGATCAATATCGCCGCTGATGACCGGAATCCGTGTAAAACCGGATTCAATAATCTCTTCCAGCTTTAATTCTTCATCCCCATCGATGACAAACATATCGGCTCTGGGTGTCATAATTTCAGAGGCGTTGGTATCGTCAAATTCAAATATATTCTCGATTAATTCCTTTTCCTCCTCTTCGATCCCGCCCTCTTCTTCGACAACTTCAACAAACGTCATCAATTCCTCTTCGGTAACGATCGGTTTTTTATGAATCTTGCCGGTCAGTTTGGGAATAAAGTTCAAAAACAGAATAATCGGATAAAATAGTATCGAAATCCAGTAGATCGGAAATATCACCATTCGGGCAATCAGGATGTTGTTGCGGGTGGCAATCGATTTCGGAAAAATTTCTCCAAAAATCAAAATAGCCAAAGTCATAATCCCGGTGGCAATTCCAACCGCATTGCTTTTCACCAGGCCGAGGGTAATGGCGGTTGCAATGGCGGAGGCACCGACATTCACCAGATTATTGCCAATAAGGATGGTTGAAAGCAGCCGATGCGGATCGTCCTTCATTTTCTTTATCAGTGCATTGGTCTTGCCTTTTTCTTTTGCAAGATGGATGGCTTTGGCTTTGCTGATTGAAAACAGGGCGGTTTCAGCGGAAGAAAAAAAACCGGAGAGCACAAGCAAGAAGACCAAAACAACAAATTGATCAAATAGCATACAGTTTCCTAATCGTGTTTCCTTTAAACTGAATATAATGCAAAAATTCTTATGCTCACTTAATATAATAACATTGGCGGGGGTGTCAATTTAGATTCCCCGCTGATGGGGTGCAATCCGAGGTTCGGAAGTCCTGTCATTGATCGTGTCTTGACCCGATCGTTTTAGGTAAAAATTATATGAGCGCCGGGCGCCGGCGCTGACGCTTTGTGCTAAAGCCAATTAAAAAACCGATAACAAGTACCCCCGAGCCGGCAAGAAACCATTTAATATAGTAGGTTAGCTCCAGCCCGGTAAGCTGTTCTTCAAGCTTTTCTGCTTTGGCAGTTTGTTCGGCCAGCTGTGATATGGCATTTTCATATTTGGATTTCAGGGTTATAAATTCAGCGACTTCTGTTTTCAAGGTCTCGTAATCTGTTTGCGCTTTAAGCATTTGTTTTTGGTTGGCTTCAAACTCAATACTGCGTTTCTTGCTTTCCGCTTTCAGCCTGTTATTTTCTTCCAACAAAGCGGCGGATTGAATCATCAGATTCTTATGCTTGGCCTCCAAGCGTTCAAGCTTGATATTGTTGGTTTCATGGGGGGTAAGATATCTGCTGAGAACCCAACCTTCTTTGCCGTCAGGCAGCTGAGCCTGAGACCACTCATCTCCAGCTTTAACAACATCAAGCATCTGACCGGATTCTATCACCGCCAGTATTTTATTTTCGGTACTTGGCCCGGTCCTCAGCGTTAATTTCAAAATATCAGAAACATACATGGTTTCTCCATAAACGAAATTAGAAAACAGACAGAAGATCAGCGACAAACAAAACAGCCCGAAACGTTTGAACAAAAAATTCATGACAAGCCCTTTCCCATTAATTTTTTTGACCAGGCCTTAAATTCTGACAAATGATGGTTCTAAAGCGGTCAGGACCTTAGTCAAGACCTTAAATGACCAGATCTGCGATTGATGAATTTCGGTTCCAGTTTTATTCTACAACATTCTGTTAAATTAGTAAATTCTGATAATAACGCCTTTAAAAATATTGACAGATGTGTTATTTTTTAGTTATTTACTTTCTATTAATTTAATATTATTGAACATTTTTAAATATCGGGGTGTTTTTGGATGATTGCTTACGATTTACAATGTGTCAACGGTCACGCATTTGAAGGCTGGTTTGAAGATAGTGAGGCCTATCTGACCCAGAAAAAAAAGGAATTGATCGCCTGCCCGGTCTGCAATAATACCCGCGTGTCGAGAATACCGTCCACCTTTGCGATCAAATCCTCACCGATACCGCAAAAAACTTCATTGCAGGAAGAAAATTTGAAAAAAGTTGGCAAAGAAATTGTTGATTATATTGAAAAAAATTTTGATGATGTCGGATGTGATTTTGCCAAAGAAGCTTTGAAAATCCATTATGGCGTCGAGGAACCCCGCAATATCCGAGGCATTAGTACCAAAGAAGAAGAAAAAATGCTAAAAGAAGAGGGTATCGACTTTGTTAAAATTCCCCTGCCGGTACCCCCGGACACGGACGCCTAGCGCCTTACCGAAAAACCACCGAACAAGCCGTCCTCCAAAAACAAAACTACTCTTCCAACTGTTTTCGCACCAAGAAACGAGCTGCGGCTTCAGCGATCCCAGGGATATCGGTGGGGAAAATACCAGCCGCCACCATTGCAACGATGAGCACGCCGGCAAGTAGTGGTATTCGGAAGTTGGCAGCCTTGTCGGCCTTCCGCCGCAAGCTGTGCTGAAAAACATCGACACGGTAATGACCCTGGATTTTCCTCCTATCAAGATGCTTCGATCTTTCGGTCAATTGGAGGGGTCTTAGGATGATACGTGAGATTATCCTCCGAAATCATCGAAAGCGATCATCTCCGGTTCAACGCCCAGGCTGTCCAGCATTTTCTGAACCGCTTCGAGCATCATGGGCGGGCCGCAGATATAGTATTCGATCTCATCGGGGTCCGGATGGCTTTCGAGATACTGATCGTAGGCCACCTGATGGATGAAGCCGACCGGTCCGTCCCAGTCGTCTTCAGGTTGGGGATCGGAAAGGGCTACGTGATAAGAAAAATTATCGAAGTTTTTCTCCAACTCTTTGAACTCCTCGTCGTAAAACATTTCGCTTTTGGAACGGGCGCCGTACCAGAACGTTATCTTGCGATCGGTTTTTTTTGTCAGCAGGTTGTGAAAGATATGCGCCCGTAAGGGAGCCATGCCGGCGCCGCCGCCGATGAAACACATTTCGCGCCGGGTTTTTTTGACAAAGAAATCTCCGTAAGGACCGCTTAGACTCAGCCGATCGCCCGGTTTGAGCGTGAACAGATAGGAAGATGCCACGCCGGGCGGCAGGTCGGCCGAGCCCGGCGGCGGTGTGGCGACCCGGATCGTGAACCGCAGTTCCGCTTCGGCCGGGGTGTTGGCCATTGAATACGCCCGGTAAACCGGCTCCTCGCTACTCGCCTTCAGGCCCCAGAAATCAAAGCGATCCCAGACCTTTTTGTAGGTTTCTCCCACGTGAATCTCGCGGTAGGAGCGCTCGTATTCGGGAATGTCGATCTGGACGTAAGAACCCGTCTCAAAATCCATTTTCATTCCCGGATCGAGCTTGAGCCGCAACTCTTTTATGAAAGAGGCGACATTTTCATTGGACACGACCGTCGCATCGTACTTTTTTATATTGAAAATCTCATCCGGAATTCGGATTTTCATATCCTCCTTGACCTTCAATTGGCAGGATAGGCGGATGTTGTCGAGTTTCTCGTTGCGGCTCAAGTGGGCCAGTTCGGTGGGAAGAATATCTCGACCGCCGTCGGTTACTTTGCATTTGCACACACCGCAGCTGCCTTTGCCACCGCAGGCCGAGGGCAATAGGATGTTATTTTGGGTCAGCGCCGCCAGCAGCGTGGTTCCGGTCGGCGTCTGGATGCTTTTATCAGGGTCTTCGTTAATTACGACTTTACGGTCGCCTTTTAACACAACTTTGGATTCAACCAGCAAAAGCGCACCGACCAGCAATAACACAACTCCGAAAAAAACAGTTATCGCCATAAGATAGGTATCGAGCAATGCTTACTCCTTTTAGCGGCTATAAAGATATTCCGGCGAATAGCATAAACCCAATGGCTATCAAACCGGTAGTTATCATGTTGATGGCAAATCCTTGCAGGCCTTCGGGCACATCGGCATATCGCAGCTTTTTCTGAATGGCCGCCATGGATATAATGGCCAGAGCCCACCCGGCACCTGAACCCATGCCGTAGACCACCGTCTCGCTGAATGTGTAGGATCGTTCAACCATGAACAAAGATACGCCCAGAATGGCGCAGTTTACGGTGATCAAGGGCAGAAAAACACCTAAGGCTGCGTAAAGTGCCGGCGAAAATCGGTCGATGACCATTTCCAGAGCCTGAACGATGGCGGCAATGGTTGCGATGAACAGCACCAGCTTTAAAAAGCTCAAATTAACCGCGGGCATTCCGGCCCATGCCAGAGCTCCGGGGGCCAGCAAAAAGCGGTGAACCAGCCAGTTTGCCGGCGTGGTGATGGACAGTACAAAGACCACCGCAATCCCGAGCCCGGTGGCTGTTTTCATATTCTTGGAAATCGCCAGAAAAGAACACATCCCCAGAAAATAGGCCAGTAAAATATTGCCGACAAAGATCGAATTGAGTGCGATGCTGATCAGGTTTTCCATGTATCGTTTATCCCGTTCGCCGGTCTACCGGCCGGTCGAGCTATTTCCGCTTCAGCAGGGTGTGTTCCAGCCATACGAACAGTCCGATGATGATAAAGGCTCCGGGAGCCAGCACCATCAGGCCATTGTTGAGATATCCCAGTTCGTAAAATATGCTGGGCACCACCTGGAAACCGAACAGTTTGCCGGAGCCCAGCAATTCTCTTAAGAAAGCAACGCCGATCAGAATCGAACTGTATCCGATGCCGTTGGCAATACCGTCCATGAATGAACGAAACGGTGGGTTGGAGAGAGCAAACCCCTCGGCCCGGCCCAGGACGATGCAGTTGGTGATGATCAATCCCACGAAAACAGACAGCTGTTTGCTGATCTCGTACATGAACGCTTTGAGCAATTCATCGGCCATGATCACCAGAGTGGCGATAACGGCCACCTCAACGATGATGCGAATGTTTCGGGGTATGACGCGACGCATGCATGAAATGATTAGACTGGAAAAAGCCACCACGAAGGTCAAGGCGATACTCATGACAACGGCGGTGTTCAACTGCACGGTAACCGCCAAAGCGGAGCAGATTCCCAGGATCTGTTTGGAGATCGGGTTGACATCCCACAGCGCGCGCGCAATGTCTTTAAACGACCGGGTCTTGCGAATCGCTCCCCAGGGTTTAGTGATGATCGTTCCGTTCATAGTCAGCTCCGTCTACTAGAAGTGATTTCAAAACCCCATCGCCCCGCTCAATGAAGCGGGATTTCGCATCTAATTGAAAGAATATTTAAGGGACTCAAAAGGCACCACTGGCTGCGTTGCCCCGCCAATGTGAGCGGGGGCCCTTGAACCTGATCTTGAGTTTTGAAACCTCTTCTAAGCCGATAGCCCGATTTGATACCGCATCCCTATCCCGGTGGCGCGGTGATCAGATTCCTCCTGAATTGGATTGACACCGGTTCGTAGTCTTCGAGAATCTCTTTGAGACCCGCCGTCAAGTATTTGCCTGTCAGCGTGGCACCGCTGATGCCGTCGACGTAGTGGGGCCGTTTTCCAGGCTGGATCACATCCTGAACCGCTCCTTTGGCGATTGAGACCGACACAAATTCACCGCTGCGATCGACAATCTTTTTTCCGACCCAGTTTTTTTGAAACCAGGCCTTTTCGATTTCACCCCCGAGTCCGGGCGTTTCTGAATGCTTGTAAACGGTAAAGCCGGAAATGGTGCTGCCATCGTTTTCAATCGCCAGATACCCATGGATTCTTCCCCACAGTCCCCGGGAGTTGAACGGAACGATGTATGCTTCGATCTTTTTTTCATTCAAATAGACGTAAAGCGGAAAATCCTTTACGCCTCGCTGGGATTCGTCGAGCAGCCGGCCGGAAGGATCGACCCAAAGGGGCTTGATATATTCAGCATACAAGGACTCGATTTTATCGGCTGTGTATCGCCGGCCTTGCTCCACAAGACCCACCGACATGAGGATGTTGCGATGCTTGTCGATCCGCATGTTTTTTTCCTGAAATCGCTGCAGGCCGGTGGAGGCCGCCGTCAGGATAACGCTGCAGACGAAACATAATGCCGCGGCAAACAAGATCGATTTCAATCGGCTAGGCATTGGGGATCCGTTTCTTTAGTCTGAATTTTATTTCAATGTTATCCAGCAGTGGCGCAAACAGGTTCATAAACAGCACGGCCAGACCGACCCCTTCTGGAAACGCGGGATTGTAAACCCGAATTAACACCGTCAGAGCACCGATACCGAAGCCAAAGACCCACCTGGCGCCTTGCATGTGGGCGGCCGAAACCGGATCGGTCGCCATGTATGCGAAGGCAAACATACTGCCGCCGATGATCAGGTGATGCAGCGGATTCAAGCTGAGATAAGGCGAAGATCCTTCCGCTGCGATTAGGTTCAGCAGTAGACCGGTGCAAAGCAGACCGAGAATACAGCCAAAGATAATTCGGTAATTCGCTATACCTAATATAATCAGAAATGCCGCACCAGCAATACTGAGAAAGGCTGCCGTGCCGCCAATGCTGCCGGGATAGAGACCGAAAAACAGCTTTGCCGTGCTGTACCCGGCATCGGCAAAAGCGGATTGAATGCTGCCGAAGGGCTGGGTAACTGCGGCGATCGATAACGGCGTTGCACCGGAAAAAGCATCCACCGCAGCGGTTTGACCGCCGCTCAGGAGCGTCCAGATCGCGTCACCCGAATTCTGCGCCGGATAGGCAAAATAAAGAAATGCCCTGCCGGTCAGGGCCGGATTTAGAAAATTTCTGCCTGTTCCGCCGAAGACTTCTTTGCCGATTACGATACCGAAAGATACGCCGAGGGCCGCCTGCCAGAGGGGGATGGTCGGTGGTAATGTCAGCGGCAAGAGGGCACAGGTCACCAGCACGCCTTCGCTCATTTCATGCTTGCGTACCGCTGCGAACAAGGTTTCCCAGGCAAACCCGAAGACATAAACCACCGCTACGATCGGGACCACAGCTTTCAAACCGGTCCAGATCACCGGCCAGAAATCGGTCCCGAGACCGGAAGCCAGATGGGATTGATATCCGACGTTATAAACGCCGAATGCATAATGGGGTAACAAGGCAACAATGACGAGCATCATGTATCTTTTGACATCCAGATTGTCCCTCGTATTGGGCGCAACTTGGCTTACCCGGGCCGGTGCGAAGAAAACCGATTCGATCGACTCGTAAAAAGGCCACAGTTTCTCGAGTTTGCCGCCCTTTTCAAAGTGTTTGCGTGTGGATTCAAAGAATCTTTCGACGCGATTCATCAATGGTCCTGTTCTTTTTCTTTGTAAAACTCGGCTTTTGCATTTTTAAGTGTTTCAAAGAGCTCGATTTTGGATGGACAAACATAAGAGCACAAAGCGCATTCGACGCAATCCAGCAAGCCGTGTTCAAGGGATTCTTCAACCTCTCCGGCTAAAATCGCTTTGTAAGTGAACTGGGGAAGAATGTCGACCGGACAAACCAGGGCACAGTAGCCGCAGGCGATGCAGGCTCTTTCACCGCCGTTCATCTTGCAATCCATCATAAGTTCCTCACGGTTAAGCGCCGAAAGAAAGGCCCTGGAAAATGTGGGTTTACGATAACCGGGATTGAATAGACCCAACAACTCGCCTTTGCGGTTACCCTCGGGCAGCAAATTAAGGGCTGATTCTGAAAATCCGAGATGTGACCGGGCCAAAGCACCGTAGCCGGTCAGGATGCCGCCTTGGATGTAACGCCATTTTTCGTTCTCGGTCCGATCATCGGCGATAACAGACAGTGGCGCTCCCATTCGGGTGATGAGATGTTTGGGTTGACGCGCCCCGGATCCGCCCAGGGACACGATCCGTTCGGTGGGATAGACACCGTTGCGCAACAGTCGGGCAATCAACACAACATCCTGACCATCTATAAACCAGGAACGGTTTTCCTCCGGTGAGGATTTCATGCGGTATAACAAAACACCCGGGTCGTGAGCAGGATAGTTACCCGTGTAAGTCAGATTGATTAAGCCGTTGAGCGATGAAGCCAATTCGGTATCGGCCCGGTGATTGCAGACATACAGGCGGCCTTTGGCCAATTTGTTCAAAACGCTCAGCCCGAAATCAAAAAGGTCCTCGTTGCCGGGGAGGTAGACCTGGGGTGCCGGATGAAAGGGCTCAAGGCTGCCGAGGCTGACAAACAAAAACGGCGGAACAAAATCCGGTCGCGGGTAGTCTCTGAAGGGCAATTCTTTGATCAAAGGCCAGACCCCTCCGGTGACCAAGGCCTGGACCAGCTCTTCCCGACTCATTTTGTCGATGTCTTCTTGGCTGTATCGTTGAAATTCAATTATTTTTTCGGTTTCGTCCAGTTGAATGATGATTTCTTGAATCACCCGGCGCGGTCCGAATCGGACGTCAGCCACACGCCCGCCGCCGGGAGATAGAAGTTGAATGTCCGTGTTGCGTTTGTCTTCAACCAGAGGCGATCCCAGGGCGACGTGATCTCCCTTTTTGACATTCAGGCGGAGCTTCACAAAAGGGATCTGTTCGGGCACCAGCGCCAGACGGGTAGGCTGCTCGGTCTTTTGTAATGCGGTGGACGGCGATCCGACGACCTTTGGAGTGTAACCTTTTTTGACTCGGATGGTTTTCATCGAGTTTTTCTAAACCGCTGAAGCTTTCCAGCATTGACATAGGGCTTTTATAACCGGCTGTCTTTTTCTATAGGTTTTCGGTGTCCGACAAAGCGTTCGCGCTTTTCTTGACTGCGCTGACAGCCACAACGGGCGCACGTTGGCCTTGACCCGTCATCGCTAACGGACCTGTCTTTGATGAAAAAGGCCAGTAAAAACAGAGCAAATACAAGTACGGTGGCGGTCAACACGAAAATAATTTCCGACATTGCCCCCCCTTCTAAATCCTGCTAAAAGTCATTTCCAAGCGTCTTTTGGACTTTTGCGTCGGTTGAATTTACCTTTATAAGTTTACTCACAGCAAAATTCGAAATTAAATTGGTGATCCGTTCAGCTACCGTCAAGAAAATCGCCGATTGTGACGGTTGCCGAACACCATCTTTTCGGCATTTTGTAATAAAAAAAATCCTAAATTTTCAATTCATTGAATTTGTATTTAGTAAATCTCAGCGAAGGGGGTCCCCGATCCTCCAGGGATTCCAAATGCGCCAGAGGTTGATTTGCTTCGATTCATTTTCGCAAGCACCGAGCGATGCGGTGATCACGATTTTAGCTATCGCGCATGAAACATATCCCCGGCTAGCGGATTATTACCACAAGCACCAGTGTGGCAACAATTAGCAGGCCGAATCCGAACCAGATGCCGTAGGTCGACCGTCGTATTTTGCGGGCCTTTCCATTATCTGTAATTTCTTTGTCTTCTCCGACACCGGCTTCTTTCAAACGGTGCTCGATTTCTTCCCAGGTTAAATGATCCCAGTCCCAGTGAGCCGTGTGCCGAGTTTTGACCTCTTCCTGATAGATCCGCATTTTCCTTTGCATAATTGATAAAAACCCGCATTTTAGAAATATAAATAACGAATAAAATACCGGAATCAGCTGCTGCTCGACATAAAAAAGCATGCAAGACGTGGAAACTATTGGGGTACAATTATCGAAGACGGATTTGGTTGTCAAGGCAGGTTTTATACTCGGATATTGAAAGGATTAAAGACTGAACAAATCGAATATCGAAAAAATAATAATTTGGATATTTTTTTTAAGACCCACCTATTCGGCAACCACAAATGCATCCGGAAATCCGTTTTGAATAAGGTAAGCTTCATATTCTTGCGCCTGTTCCAGGGTGGACACCTTGCCGACCCGAACCCTGTAAAAAATATCGACGCCGTTATCATACTCGGCGATATGCGCATTTTTGTAGGTTCGATCCAGTTGGCGTTTAAGCCTTTCTGCATTTTCAGGATTCAAGAATGCGCCGACCTGAAACGTAAAATTTCCGGAATAATAATCATCTTGGATGTAAGTTGGCGCAGAGCTGCCGGCAGACGATACCGGTCGCCCCAGGGCAACCACCTCGACCCTGGCTGTACCGGGACCCACGATTCCGATATCCCTGGCGGCGCTGTAAGATAAATCAATTATGCGACCGCGGACAAAAGGACCGCGATCATTGATTCGAACCACGACGCTGCGATTGTTTTGCCGGTTGTGCACCTTTACGTAAGTGCCCAGCGGCAATGTTTTATGCGCAGCAGTCATGGCATACATGTTGTAAATCTCACCATTTGATGTTTTTTTCCCGTGAAAATCACGTCCATACCAGGAGGCGATTCCGCGCTGGCGAAAACCTTCAGAATGCGGCAGCGGTTGATACCACTTGCCCAGTACTCTGTAAGGTTTTGGATAACCGGGTTTGCTGGGAGGCGGGGGGTGAGATCGTGGTGTGCTGCTCGCACAGCCGTAAATCAAAAACCCAAACAACACGAAGGCAAAGATAAGCCGGTAACCGATCAACATTATGCGTACAGATGAAATACCGTTCATAAAAACAATCGGGCACTTTGCCCAAACTGGAATGTTGGAATTCTGGAAAAATGGAAAAATGAACTAAGTTTTTTTTCGTCTCCTTTTCCGTGACGGCGGCTTTTGTCCGTCAAGTGCCAGATCGAGAACATTTATCATCTTATCAACAAAGTGAAAGCAGATTTCTTTTTGAACTTTTGGGGGCACATCCTCCAGATCTTTTTTGTTCCACTCCGGCAGGATAATTTTCTTGATGCCGGCCCGATGGGCGGCCAGTATTTTCTCCTTGATACCCCCAACCGGCAACACCTGACCCCTTAGCGTAATTTCACCGGTCATTGCCAGATCTTTATCAATGGTCTTGTTTTTCAACAGGGATGTCAGCGCGGTCAGCATCGTAACACCGGCAGAAGGCCCATCTTTTGGTATCGCACCCGCCGGCACATGAATATGCAGATCGTGGGTTTCAAAAAAATCTTCATCGACGTCCAATTTTTTTGCATTGGCGCGAATAAAACTCAAGGCGGCCGTTGCCGATTCCTTCATCACATCACCGAGTTGCCCGGTGAGAGTCAGCCCCTTTTTGCCCCGCATTGCAGTTGCTTCAATGAATAAAAGCTCACCGCCTGTGGGCGTCCACGCAAGACCGGTGGCAACGCCCGGCGTGGTCACCCGGGCTTTGGTTTCAGAGGTAAACCGGACAGGACCGAGGTATCCGTGGATATCATCGACTTTAATCGTTACGGACTTGGCCTTACCTGAAACGATCTTGCTGGCCACACCGCGGCAAACATTGGCGATTTCCCGTTCCAGGTTACGTAAGCCGGCCTCCCGCGTGTACCCTGCAATAATTTGCTTTACAGCCCCCTGGTTAAATTTTATTTGCTTCGCCTTTATGCCGTGTTCTTCTCTCTGGCGAGGGATGAGGAAGCGGTTGGCGATTTTTATTTTCTCATCCAGCGTGTATCCGTGCAGCATCAGAACTTCCATCCGGTCCCGCAAAGCCGGCGGTATGGTATCTAAGATATTGGCGGTTGTAATGAACATGACTTTGGAAAGATCAAAGGGCACATCCAGATAATGATCCGAAAAGGAAAAATTCTGTTCAGGATCCAGAACTTCCAGAAGTGCGGATGAGGGGTCACCGCGAAAATCACTGCCCACCTTATCAATTTCATCCAGCATAAAGACCGGATTATTGGATTCAGCGCGCCGTAAGCCCTGAATAATGCGTCCGGGCAGGGCACCCACATAGGTGCGGCGGTGACCTCGGATTTCAGCCTCATCTCTGACACCTCCCAGGGAGATGCGATGAAATTTGCGACCTAGTGCACGCGCAATGGATTGCCCCAGCGATGTCTTCCCGGTACCGGGTGGTCCCGCAAAGCATAAAATGGGCCCTTTGGATTCGGGTTTCAATTTGCGAACCGCCAGATATTCTATGATGCGCCGTTTGGGTTTCTCAAGCCCATAATGATCATCATCCAGGATTTTTTGTGCCTTTTTGATGTCAACATTATCCGCGGTGCTTTCGTGCCATGGCAAAGCGGTGATCCAGTCCAGATAGGTTGATGCAACCGTATATTCGGCTGAAGACGGATGCATCCGGGACAGACGATCCAGTTCGCGCTCGGCTTCTTTGCGCGCTTCTTGCGGAAGATTTTTTTCTTCAATTTTGGCCCGGTATTCTTCAATTTCAACCTGACTGTCATCTGTTTCGCCCAGTTCTTCTTTGATGGCTTTAAGCTGCTGCCTGAGATAATATTCTTTTTGGCTCTGATCCATGTCTCCCTTGACCTGACTTTGAATTTTATTCCCCAGTTCAAGGATACTGAGCTGATGATTCACCAGACGCGTTACTTCTTTGAGACGTTCCTTCACATTCTGAATTTCCAGAACTTTTTGTTTTTCAGCCGGGCTGGAATTAATCGTAGATGCAATCATGTCGGCCAGCGTACCGGCTTCCTGAATCGATTTCGCCATCTGGCCAATTTCCGGTGGCAGCCCTGCGGAAAGCTCAACGATTCGGATAAATTGCTCAGTAAGGTTGGACATGAGTGCCTCGGTCTCATTGTCTTTGACTTCAGTTTCCTCAATCAACTCGATCCGGGCGCGAAGATAGGGCCTTCTATTTTCCCATGACTTTATTCTGAACCGATGAAGCCCCTGAACCAGGAGCTGGGTTCGATTATCCTGGGTTTTGGCCATTTTCAGAATTAAAGCGCTGGTTCCGACCTGGGCCAGATCTTTATGTTCAGGCTTAGTTCCCTCTTCCGGCTTATGGGATATCACCAGTCCGATAATCCGATTTTTGGCCATGGCTTCATCCACCAACCGAACCGATTCCCCCTGCATCACCACAAGCGGAAGTACCATTTTGGGAAACAGGGCCGCATCAAACAACGGCAGGATCGGAAGCAGTTCGGGGACTTTTTCTGTATCAATCTCTACCGGTGGTCTTTGATCAGATTGATCCGTCATTATTACCTCCAGAAATATGCGTCTGGTTCTCCATTTTCATAAAATCCGAAAATAATGTTTATTCTTTATACCGGATTCAACTTATCCGTCTGATATCGGGATCTTATGAGATTTTTCAATCGGCATCTTTGCAAGTCGAATCTCCAGCAAACCGTTTGTGTAGCCGGCAGACACAACTTCAGGATCAATGGGCGCTGGGAGATATAGAATTCTTTCGAAACGGCCGTACTGAATTTCGGCGAGCCTGTATGTGGCGTCAGCGGTGCAATGCCTGGCGAAGCGGTTTCCCTGTATCTTAACTGCCTTGCTGCTAATCTCGACTTCCAGAGTATCTTTATCCACTCCGGCGACCTCGGCAATAATAACGATTTCATCCGGAGTTTCGTTCATGTCCATGGGCGGTTTCCATGTACGTTCGGATAAAGAGAAGGCCGGACTCATCGATCGAAACATGTCATCAATCGTTTTTTCGAGGTCAGAGCCCAGATGACCAAAATCTTCTGCAATTCTAATTTTGATAAATTCCATCTCCGGCTCCTAAATTTCGTGCGAATTTTATGTTCTGCTTGTTTCAAATCCTGATCAAAATAACACCGATTCGGCACTTTGTAAAGCAGGTAGGGATTGCCGCTAGAATCCAGACGCACCTTGACAAAAATGATGGTGTGATTAGATTTCGAACGACATCAACTTTTATATCAAGGAGGTTCGACCATGGCAATTGTAAGATGGGATCCGTTTCGAGATGTAGCAGCCCTGCAAGACCGGATCAATCGAATATTTAACGAGTCATTTGGCCGCTCACGGGATATAGATGATGAGGTCAGCATGTATGACTGGAGTCCTCCGGTTGATATCTACGAAACAAGCGACGGTATTGTTTTAAAAGTAGAGCTTCCCGGCATCAACAAGGAGGATGTATCCGTTGAAGTCAAAGATAACGTGCTAACCCTCAAAGGGGAACGGCTTCTGGATCCGAACATCAAAGATGAGCATTATTATCGGAAAGAAAGAAGTTTTGGAAAATTTCACCGATCCTTCTCGCTCCAGGATCCCATAAAATCCGATCTCATCAAAGCATCTTTTAAAGACGGCGTCTTAACAGTCGAAGTTCCCAGACCCGAGAAAGAAAAACCGAAAAAGATCTCGGTCGATATTGCTTAAAGGGTTGCTGATGCCGTATTATTGCATCCTCGACGTTCGGATGTGTTTAGTGTTGCGAAATTTTCTTCCCGTAATAAGCCGGCATCGGATGTAACGCATATGCATCGAAATAGAAGGCGATCCTCCAAGCTCGTCATCGGCTCCCAGTACTTTTTGTATTTCGGCGTGCTGGGAATTTTTTTACCTTTTTTTAACCTCTATTGTTATCATTTAGGCTTTAGCGGCCTTCGCATCGGAATTTTATCAGCGGTGCGCTCGGTGGCCATGGTTCTTTTTCCGCTTATCTGGGGTGCGCTGGCCGATCGCCTCAATGCCCGCAGGCCCATCTATATTCTGTGTAATTTCATCAGCGCCATAATCTGGATGCTGTATCTTTTTACAGTTGACTTTTGGCCCATGCTGTTCATCACCATCTTTTACGGGATATTCTTTGCCCCGATCATTTCCTTTCTGGAAGCATTTACCATGGATCTTCTGGGAAGAGAAAAGAAAAGTTACGGTCGAATCCGAGCCTGGGGGTCCATCAGTTTTATTGGGATCGTGCTCGTTCTGGGCAAAATCATTGATCTCTATTCCGTGGAGATTATTGTCGTTCTGATCCTGGCCGGATCGCTGATGCTGTCCACAATCTCCACTCGAATTCCTGATATTCAAATAGCAAAAAAGAAACGGCTCACTTCAGAAACAAAAAATCTGGCAGAAAGCCGGGTTATCGTTTTTCTGTTTTGTGGTTTCTTAATGCTGGTCAGCCATGGTGCCTATTATGGCTTTTTTTCGATTCATCTGCAGAATTTAGGATACGCAAGTACGTTTATCGGATTAACATGGGCCCTGGCATCCACAGCCGAGATCCTTGTAATGATCCGATCGGATCAAATATTTAAACGCTTTTCTCTGGAGGCGGTCCTTATCTTTTCATTTATGGTGGCCGCACTCAGGTGGTTGATTCTTTTTTGGGTTCAATCGGCACCTGCGATTTTACTTTCACAGGTTTTGCATGCGGTAACGTACGGTGCATTTCATATGGCCAGCATCCTTTATATTGATCGCCTGACGCCTGATAAGGCCAAGACTTTAGGTCAGGCGACCAACAATGCCGTCACCTATGGTCTCGGTCTGATGGTGGGTTTCTTTTTAAACGGCTATTTGTTCGAAATAATCGGATCCTTTGCATTGTTTATCATCAGTTCCTTGATCGCACTGTCCGGCGGTGTATTTTTCTGGGCGTTTTATATGCTGGATCGCAGGCAAAAAGAAGTGATGAGGACTGAGGACTGAGCACAGCGCAAGACCAAAATTTTACCATATGAAAAGACCGCATACAAGAGGCTGTATACGGTCTTCACTATAATTTATCGCAATGACATACAATAAATGTGTTTTTAGTAAATTCAGGTAAGTTTCGCCTTCAAGGCGCCCACCATGCTTTTCATATCGGCGGGATCACCGTTTGGATGCAGCACGATCATGATCATCTGCCACTTGCCAAAGGGTGACTCGCTCAGAGGAGCCGAATACTGGCCAAACCCATTTGCATCCGTCTTAAACATGTAAGGCGCTGATCCGGCTCCCGTTTCATGTTTTTTGGGTTTCATATTCACAAACCAGACCGTATAGACCGAATTGGACTTGAGCCCCCTGGCCTGAATGCTCACATAGGTATCATTGATAAGGGCGGTGCCTTTTGCAGCGGGATGATCTTTGGTCGCATTCAAAGTCAATTCATGGCCCGTTCCGGCCATCGCAGAAATACTAGTGGCGACCATAGCCAATGCAATCAGTAACATATTTATTTTATTTATATTTTTCATAATTCTACACCTCCGGTTTTTTCATAATGATGATATTCGCGTTTAGATCGGCTCTCTCAAGCTTGCTTTTATTTCAACGAGATTAAGATCGTAAAAGGAATCAACAAACAATTTGTTCGCTTTGTACTTTAGGTGTCGATTGAAAATGGAGAGGCTTACAAAAAAAATTGCAGAGATCTGGATCCTTGAAGGGGCTATTTATTGCAGAACATTTAACAGCGCCTGTAATTGTAAACTCCGTTTCGTTTGCTGACATAGGTGAATAACCCGGATTTAAGGATAGATTTTGGTACCCATCCAGAGACCGGAAACAACCACACTGCCAAGTTCCCTTCTGGCTTGAGGATGCGGTGCATTTCGGGTAAAAGCCGGCTCAAAGGTAACGAAGGGAAAGGAATCACGCCAAACAACAACACCGCGTCGATGCTGGCGGAATCCAATCCCGTATCCAGAGCATCACGCTTTACCACGCGGACGTTTTTTAAATCAGCGGACCTTACTTTTTTTAATACACGTTCGGTATATTTCGATAAAACGTCCATCGCCACCAGGCGACCTTGATCGCCAATGAGCTGTGCAGCAGGCATAGTGAAAAATCCTGTGCCGCACCCCACTTCTAAAACGGTTTGTCCAGGCCGAATGCCAGCACCTTGCAGGGTTTTTACGGGGTTCATGAGCCATTGTCGAAGCCTGCTCTCCATCATCACTCCAGCTGGTTTGAAAAGCAAATTCAGAATCTTTGAATTTCCCAAGTCTTCTGTATTCATTTTTCATTTCCTGAATCCGATTTTCGCACTGGCCGGATACCCAACGTCTGGTGCCCGATGCCTGCTTTTAATCTTTTTTGGATGGAAAAAACACATACCGCAACCAATGCAGCAGTGTATTGTCGCGCAACAGCTCCCGGTCCAGTTGATCGATTTCATAAAACAGGTTGGGCCCATTTGAAAACCATTGTTTGCGGGTGGTAAAAGATTCTCCCGGATCAAGCTGTTTAACAACCTGGGCCGGATTGCCGGCGG
>JASFGZ010000021.1:0-20605 GCA_050123495.1 Desulfobacterales bacterium | reverse complement strand
GATGAAATCAAAGTCAACTATTATTTTAATCGTAATATTTTTACTAATGGCCACATCGGGTTGGACCGCAGATGTGGCCCATCCAAAAATTCGTAAACAAGCCCAGAAGGCTTACACCAATGGCAACTGGAAGGATGCCTTTGAACTGTACCGCCAGCTGAGTCTGGAAACCGAAAATGACGCCAAGATGATCGGCAAAGACTTTACCCAGGCCTGGCAGTGTCTGCGCCAGCTGAATCGTCTGCATGAGTTGGACACGTTTCGCGAAGAAGTGATTCAAGCGCACAGCGGCAACTGGCGCCTTTTGCGGGATACGGCTCGCAGTTACAGTCAAAATGCCCATTGGGGATATCTAATCGCCGGTGAATTTAACCGCGGCAGCCATCGCGGCGGGGGCAAATATGTCAACGCCATTGCGCGCGATCGGGTCCGCGCCCTGCAACTCATGCACCAGGCCATGAAGCTGGCCGAAGCTGATCCGGTAAAATCCGAGACAGCGCAATTTTATGTGGAATTTGCAAGCATGATGTTACAATACCGCGGTTCCAATCAGGTCTGGCGGCTGCAGTATCTCACCGACCTGACCCGGCTCCCCGACTATGAATCCGGATACGGTTATGAATATAACCGCCGGTCCCAGGGGGCACCGGTAGATGCTGAAGGCCAACCCGTATTTCATCAACTGCCAACTAGCTTTGAATCTGCCGTCTCGGACGGCGAGCGCTGGCGCTGGCTGTTGGCCAGGGCCACTGTGTTAAATCCGAATCTGGAAAGCACTGTCGACTACACTTTGGCTTCCTTTCTGCAACAGCAATTCGGCGTCCAGACATTGGCTTCTTACGGTGCGCTCTATGGCCGGGGCCCTACCCGCGATGAAGAAAAGGATAAAAGCAGCCCTTACGAGGTGCATACCTTAACCGATACCGAAACCATTGCCAAACTGGCAGTGGGAGTACGGCGCTTTGATCTGCCGGATGCGTTTAATTTTATTCTGATGTTCAAAGCCATGCTTGCGGGCCCTAACACCGGTTATGCCGGTAATGCGGCTCGCGCCCTGGCCCAAATTTATGAAAACCGCCGACAATATGATCAAGCGTTAACTTACTGGGAAATTTATAAAAACTACAATAAATCCCCTGCCCAGCAACATCTCGATCAGATCACCAGAAACTGGGGCGTATTTGAGCCCCAGGGCCCCCAGCCCGCGGGCACAACACCCAGCATTGAATATCGATTTCGCAACGGCAGGCGTGTACAGTTTAGCGCCTACCGTATCCGCGTTGACCGACTGCTTGAAGATGTAAAAGCTTACATTCGCTCCCGGCCGCGGCGTCTGGACTGGCAAAAAGTGAACGTCAACAACATCGGCTGGCGCATCGTGCATGAGAATCAGACCCGATACATCGACAAGCAGGTGGTTAGCTGGCAGCAGGATCTGGATCCCGACAAGCGCCACTGGGATCGCCACGTGACGGTCAGGTTTCCCGATGCGTTGCAAGATGCCGGCGCTTATCTGGTGGTCGCCCAGATGCACCGCGGCAATACCGCCCGTATTATCATCTGGGTCAGCGATACGGTTATCGTCAAAAAACCGCTTAAAAATCAAATATGTTACTATGTGGCCGACGCGGTCACCGGCAAGGCGCTGGCGGATGTTATTATTGATTTTTTCGGCTATCGCACCGAGCGCATTAAAGGAACCCAGCGCTATCGAATCCGCCATACCCGCCTTACAAGGCAAACCGACAACAACGGCCTTCTTACTCTGGGACCCGACGATGCGCCTAAAAATATGTCCTGGCTGGCCACCGCCAGAACCGATGACGGCCGCCTGGCCTATCTGGGTTTTTCCAATGTCTGGTATCCGAATTATTACGAGACCGAATACAATCAGACCAAAACCCTGATTATAACCGACCGTCCCGTATATCGTCCGGCCCAGACCGTCAAATTCAAGGCCTGGGTGCGGCATGCCAAATATGATAAAGACGATACCTCCGCCTTCGCCGGCCAGCGTTTTAGCGTGCGAATTCACAACCCCAAAAATGAGCAGATTTATTCAAAAACGCTTACCGCCGATGCCTACGGCGGTATGGAAGGCGAGTTTCAACTTCCGGCCGATGCTGCCCTGGGGGTGTATCGCATCTCCCACACGCGCAGCAGTGTTTACGGAGGCCAGACCTTTCGGGTGGAAGAATATAAAAAGCCCGAGTTTGAAGTAAACGTAGAGGCGCCCGCCGAACCGGTGATGCTCGGTGAGACCATCCAAGCCAAAATTAAGGCCGCTTATTACTTTGGCTCCCCGGTTAACCAGGCCACCGTATCGTATAAAGTACTGCGCAGCAAGCACGACAGCCGCTGGTATCCGTCGTTTTACTGGGATTGGTTTTACGGTCCGGGCTACTGGTGGTATGCCTATGACTACCCCTGGTATCCGGGTTGGCGAAACTGGGGTTGTTTGCGGCCGATCTGGTCCTGGTGGCAGAACTGGCCGCGACAGCAGCCGGAAATTGTGGCCGACGGGCAAGTCAAAATCGGTATAGACGGTACGGTTAACATCACCATCGATACCCGGCTGGCCAAACTGATCCACGGCGACAGCGATCACCGCTATACCATCCGCGCCGAAGTTCGGGATCTTTCCCGGCGCACCATTGTCGGTCAGGGAGATGTGCTGGTGGCCCGCAAACCCTTTAAGGTATATGCCTGGGTGGATAAAGGCTATTACCGGGTCGGTGATACGATTCGCGCCAGCTTCAAAGCCCAGAGCCTAGATCAAAAACCGGTTACCGGCAAAGGTCGGCTGAAACTGTATCGGATCACCTATAAAGAAAACAAACCTCAAGAAACCCCGGTCGCCGGCTGGCCCCTGGATACCGATACCGAAGGCAGCGCTGCTTTACAGATTCAGGCCTCACGGCCCGGACAATACCGACTGGCCTACACGGTCACCGATGCCAAAAAACATTCCATTGAAGGCGGCTATATTTTTACCGTGCGCGGTGAAGGCGATGACGGTGCCGGATACCGCTTTGCCAAAATCGAGTTGATTACCGATAAGGCCGAATATACGCCGGGTGATACGGCGCGGCTGCAGATTAATACCGATCGCAAGGGCGCTGCGGTGGTGCTGTTTGTCCGTCCGGTCAACGGGGTCTATCTGCCGCCGCAGGTAATCCCCATGGCGGGTAAAAGCGCGCTGGTAGAAATTAAAATCTCCAAAAAAGATATGCCCAACTTTTTTGTCGAAGCCCTAACGGTTTACGATGGGAAGATGCACACTGAAATCCGTGAAGTTGTGGTACCGCCCGAAAAACGGGTGTTAAACGTCAAGGTCACCCCTTCCAAAACAGATTATCGCCCGGGACAAAAGGCCAGACTGAATGTTCAGCTGACCGATTTTTACGGGGAACCCTTTCAGGGGACGGCGGTGATCAGTGTTTATGATCGCGCGCTGGAATACATTTCCGGCGGATCCAATGTGCCTGAAATCCGCTCATTTTTCTGGAAATGGCGGCGGCACCATCGTCTGCACCACGAATCCAACCTGACGCGCTGGTTTACCAATCAGTTAAAAAAAGGCGAAATTCCCATGCAAAACATCGGGGTCTTCGGCCACCTGATGCTGCCCGCTGCCCCGGGCAAGGGCCTTGCCGGTGAAGACAAAAGGGCGAAATCCCAAATTGTCGCCGAATCTGCAGCACGCGCCCCCGCTCCGGCAGAAGCCGATGAAGTCGGCGCGGCCGTTAAGCTAAAAAAAGATGCCCCCGACAGCTTTGCCGACAAAGAGGGCCGGGTCACACAGCCTCAGGAATTTATCCAGCCCGGCGTGCGCACCAAATTCGCAGACACGGCCTTCTGGTCCGGCAGCGTCATCACGGATCAGAAGGGAATGGCCGCTGTCGAATTCGACATGCCTGAAAACCTGACCGGCTGGCAGGTTAAGGTCTGGGCCATGGGACACGGAACCAAAGTCGGCCAGGGTTCAGCCGATGTGGTGACCCGCAAAGACCTGATCGTACGCCTGCAGGCGCCCCGCTTTTTTGTGGAAACCGATCAGGTCGTGCTGTCGGCCAATGTCCACAACTATTTAAAAGGTCACAAATCCGCTAAAGTCCTGCTGGAGCTGGACGGCGGCTGCCTCGGTCTGATGAACGGCCAAAAGAAGATAAAATCGGTAGAGATTGCGGCCAACAGCGAAAAGCGCGTGGACTGGCGTGTTAAGGTTCTAAAAGAAGGCGAAGCCGTCGTGCGCATGAAAGCCTTAACCGATGAGGAATCCGATGCCATGCAAATGCGCTTTCCGGTTTATGTGCATGGCATGGTCAAACAGGTTCCCAAAAGCGGCGTCATGCGTGCCGACCAAAGCCGGACCCAAATCACATTTAAAGTGCCGGCGGCACGGCGGGTGGCGCAATCCCGCCTGGAGCTGCGGTATTCGCCGACCTTGGCCGGCGCCATGGTGGATGCCCTGCCTTATCTGGTTAGCTATCCCTATGGATGCACCGAGCAGACCTTAAACCGGTTTTTGCCCACGGTGATCACACAGCAAACATTAAGACGCATGGGCGTAGATCTGAAAACCATCCGCGACAAACGCACCAATCTCAATGCGCAGGAGCTGGGTGACGAACGGCAACGCGCAGGCCAGTGGCGCCGTTATAATCACAACCCCGTATTTGACGAAGATGAGGTCGCAGCCATGGTCGCCGCCGGCATCAAGCGTCTGGCCGCCATGCAACTTTCTGACGGTGGCTGGGGCTGGTTTAGCGGATACGGTGAACACGCCTATCCCCATACCACCGCCCTGGTGGTCCATGGATTGCAGATCGCCCGGGAAAACGGCGTTGCCATCCCTGACAACGTGATCGCAAGGGGCCTGCGCTGGCTAAAAGATTATCAGGCGAAGGAGGTTGACCGTCTGATACGCTGGGACCGCACCAAGAAAAAAGGAAAATCGCATGCGGATAATCTGGATGCAATGGTCTACATGGTGCTGACAGATGAAGCGCTTGATCATAAAAAAATGCGTGACTATCTTTACCGCGATCGCAATTCGCTGGCCGTGTATGCCAAAGCCATGTTCGGCTTGGCCCTGGTCAAGGTCGAAGACGGCCAAAAGCTTGCCATGATCATCAAAAACATCGAACAATTTCTGGTGCGCGATGCTGAAAACCAGACGGCCTATCTCAATCTTCCCAACAGCAATTACTGGTGGTACTGGTACGGATCCGAATACGAAGCCCAGGCCTATTATCTGAAGCTTTTAGCGCGAACCGAGCCAAACGGCCAAAAAGCATCCGGGCTGGTCAAGTATTTGCTCAACAATCGCAAGCATGCCACCTACTGGAACAGCACCCGGGATACGGCCGTCACTGTCGAAGCCTTTGCCGATTATTTGGCGGCCAGCGGACAAGCGGCACCGGATTTAACCCTGGATATTTATTTCAATGACGCCAGGATAAAAACCGTTCGGATCACGGCCGAAAATCTGTTTACTTTTGACAACAAATTCGTCCTTAGCGGCAAACAGATTCCCACCGGCACCCACACGATCACGCTTAAAAAATCCGGTAAAGGTCCGATTTACTTTAATGCCTATCTGGATTACTTTACCCTGGAAGACTTTATCACCCAAGAAGGCCTGGAGATCAAAGTGCAGCGCAGGGTTTTTAAGTTAAAAGAAGTTGACAAGACGATCAAAGGCGTGGGATCCCGCGGACAGGTGGTCGATCGCCGGGTTGAAAAATATGAACGCCAGCCGCTTAAAAATCTGGCCGCCTTAAAAAGTGGTGACCGGGTTGAAGTGGAGCTGGTGATTGATAGCAAAAACGATTATGAGTACCTGGTCTTTGAGGATATGAAAGCCGCCGGTTTTGAGCCGGTTGAGGTGCGCAGCGGCTACACGGACAATGAAATGGGCGCTTATGTTGAATTTCGGGATCAGAAGGTGGCTTTCTTTGTGCAACGGCTGGCACGCGGCAAACACAGCGTTAGCTACCGTTTGCGAGCGGAGATCCCCGGCAAATTCAGCGCGTTGCCCACCAGGGCCTATGCCATGTATGCGCCGGAGCTCAAAGCCAATTCCGATGAGATCAAGTTGATAGTAACAGATAATTAGATCAGATTATTCCCAGTGCAAGACGTAGCGGTTCGCTTGGTCCAATTTAACCCGGGTTCCAAACTTTGCCCCTTCAATATTTAAGGTGTTCTGTAACCACCGCGCATCGGTGCCCGACGCTCGATTTACTCTAAAGCGTCTAATCTGAGTCGGTGTCATTTGTAAAGCGACCAGTTTTCCGGTTGATGGATCCACTGTCGCAAAATACATCAGGGCCAAATCCGATCTGAATTCTTCGTAGCCGCCAATGCCTTCATAATCATTTAAAAAATCCCCGCAGCCGTAAAGAATAAGCTTACCTTTATAAACTTCAATTGCTTTGACATGATGCGATGAATGTCCATGAATAACGTCAACACCGCTATCCTCAACAAGTCGATGCGCAAAGCGTATTTGCTTCTGGGGAATATCGTAGCCCCAATTTCCTCCCCAGTGGATGGATACCACCACGATATCTCCCTTGCGCTTAACTTCCCGGACCTTTCTTTGAATATAGCGCAGTGATTTATCGCTCAGGTCCCCCAGCAGATTTACGCCGGGCCTGTTTTTACCGGCAGCCCAATTGTAGGGAATTCCGCTGGTTATCCATCCGAAGGAAAACACGATCACTCTGCTTTGGTCCCCGATATTTATCACGGCCGGTGCGCCGGCTTCATGAATGTTGCCGCCGGCTCCCACGCTTTTGATGTCCGCCGTTTTTAACGACGCCAATGTCTCAAGCAGGCCTGAATACCCCCAGTCCAATACGTGATTGTTGGCCAGGGAACAAACATCAATCCCAGCCGCTTTTAAACTGGCAATATTCTTCGGGTGCATTCTGTAGTGTATGCCTTTTGCTTTCCAATAATCGTTACGCGTTGTAATGCTCGTTTCTAAGTTAATCAGCCGCACCTGTGGTGCCGAGCGATTGAATTCCTCGAGAGCGTCCCCCCAAATGTAAGCAAAACTGACCGGCTGTTGAATGGGGCCATTCACCTGCTCGGCGATTTTGACATATCCACGGGCGCTTTTCATGTAGGACTCGTAAATCAGCGGGTCACTGGGATGCGGCAACACCTGATCAATACCTCGTCCGGTCATTACATCGCCACACAGAAATATCTTGACGTTGCGTGTCAGCTCCTGACCGATTGCATGCGTCCCCATAGAAGCCAAAAAAAGATACCCGATCAGACTGTAAAAAAGGGATTTCGGTCGCATCCCATCGTCCTTGTTTATTTGGATTTTAATTTATCCCAATGAACACAAAACCCCGGTTCCTAGCCCTACCGCCAGAGGTCCCATTAGTCAACACCCTACCCTATTTTTCCAAGAGAATCTTAAAATATTATGAATGGGTAGATTCAGATCGCCTGTTGAGCTCCGATGAGTCTTTGAATTGAAGCGAAATCCCGCTGTGCGGCAGAGGAGAATGACACGGCCTGACCAATTCGCACCGAAAATATAAATCAATTGCCGACCATTTAAACCACAGCCATAACAACCGGGGGCGAAACTTGAGTTCGGAAGTTTTTATCTGATGAAGCGCGGGTATCGGGGCGGTATTTTTATCAAAAGGGGGATAGACTGACCCGAAGAAGAGACAAAAGCAGAATTGGCAAAGGAATTAAAATATAAGGCGTCGGCTTCCTCCTAGAAACCTTCCTCCATCCGGGAAAGTTTATCCCCCCTGAAAGCATCATGCAATCGGCACCCTCTTAAGCATCTTGCCGGGTGGCAGGGGCTCGCAGCTAAAGATGGGCAAACGCGCATGTGCGCGATAAACCTATCAGATAATAAAGCCGGATTCAAGGAAAAAAATAAGTATTATCAATTATTTACATCTTTTTACAGCATTTGACAGTATTTGACAGATCCATGGGGTTATTCTGTATCGCGAAGGGCACCAGGCACACGAATGTTCCTTATCTAAGCGTTCTTTAAGCGTTTAAAAACCCTTTTCAATCGAGCACAGCATCCCAACAAATTCCACTAAATTTTGGCTATTTTTTACAGTATTTTACAGTATTTTACAGTATTTTACACATATTGCACAATTTTTAAAAAAATGCTTTCCATCGCTCACTTTATCATTTAAAACTTAGTTATTGCATCAAATTTTAAATATTTACCAAAAATTTTTAAAGAAAAATACATGATATGCCGATACTAGTTTCGGTTCGAAAGGCGTTTGGCATACTTTTTCGTTTTAGGTGGTATTTATGATAAATGATCACATAGTGCAGCGCAGAAGCGGTGAAGATCGGCGAAAAAAGCGCGATCGCCGCAGCGGTTTTGACAGGCGCAATGGGGTCTACCCCAACGGATTTGATGAAAACGGCCAGGAAATCGTTTATACCACCAAAGAGGCCTGTGAATACCTCAAGATTTCCCGCCCGACCTACCTCAAATACATTGCCGACGGCCGTATCAAGGCCATCAAAGTCGGCCGCGGATGGCGAACCCTGAAAACCGAGCTGGACCGGTTTTTAAGGGGAAACTAATTCATTCTTGCGCAACTCAAAGAGAAACTTATTATCATCTCAATTCCCTTTCTTTAATTTCTCTAATCCAAATTTCCTTGATCAATCTCCTGAATTCCGGATTATATTCGCACAACAAATTTCTTGACAATTCAAGGGGTACTGAAGCAGCATAGGCATTAAAGTTGCCCCGTTCGTCAGGGCAGGCGAATCAAAACATCGACGGAACGCACGACTTTTGTAAAATTTTTTGGGACATAATCGAGGAGGTCGTTTACATGAAACCCATCACGCTTGCAAGAATGGATTGCAAACAGGTGTGTGAAGAGATCGGTGATTTTGTGATTGCAGCGGTTTTGGAAACCGGATCCAAGGGGTGTGTCATCGGATTGTCGGGTGGCGTTGACTCAAGCACCACCGCAGCCCTGATAAAGAACGCATTTGACCACCACAATGCAAAACCTGAAAAACGAGACCCTAAATTGGAATTGGTGGGCTATATTTTGCCATCGGGAATGAACCGGACACAGGACGAAATGGATGCCGAGTCTGTGGCCGCATTTCTGGGCATCCGTTACGAAATCCGCCGTATTGATAAACTGGTTAAATCTTACAAATCAACCAATCCGGAAGCGTTTGAGAGCCATTTCCACAGAGGTAATCTGATCTCCAGAATCCGGGCCAATGTCCTGTCGACCAAAGCGGCAACGGAAACTAAAATCCTGGCAGGTACCGGCAACAAAGATGAGGATTTCGGCATCGGGTATTATACCCTGTTTGGAGACGGTGCTGTGCATATCAGCCCCCTTGCAGGTTTACCCAAACGGCTGGTACGCGAAATGGCCGCCTACCTTGCACTGGACAAGCAGATCATCCAGCGCGAGCCCACCGCCGGTCTGGAACCGGGACAAAGTGATTTTAAAGACCTGGGATACGATTATGATGTGGTTGAATTGATCACCGCAGGACTTGAGCAGGGGTTTTCAAAAAAAGAGCTTTGTAAACACGCGCAAATCGTTCCGCTAATTGAAAAGCAAATTGAACACTATACGTCCCTTTACAGTGAAGGCAAGTTCAGCTCGGCGCAAGCCGTGGTAGATGATGTGCTCAAACGACATGCGCAAGCCAAAAGAAAAATGAAAATCATCCACCCGCCCACTCCCCGGATTACACTGTCCTATGAGAACCCATCTCAAAAATTTACAAAACCATAGGCTCTACGAATATCCGCATCTTTCCCCCGCAAACATCTCCTTCGCGGGTGCCGATATCGTCGGTTAGGTCTATTTCCAGTAGCTCGGGTTTTT
Source organism: Desulfobacterales bacterium (assembly GCA_050123495.1). Taxonomy (GTDB): domain Bacteria; phylum Desulfobacterota; class Desulfobacteria; order Desulfobacterales; family JAHEIW01; genus JAHEIW01. The sequence continues at coordinate 10,715 of JASFGZ010000021.1, read as the reverse complement.
GGGTGGTCAGTATCGAACGCAGGGCTGCGCTGCGAACCTCACTTTCGCCACAACCGCCTCCCACGGAACCGTATAGCGTGCCGTCGGCGCAGATAATCATTTTGGCTCCGGCTTCACGCGGAGTGGAACCAACGGTTTCAACGATGGTCGCCAGGCAGGCCACAATCCCTTGATCTTTGAGTTCGGAAAGTTTTTGATAAATTTCTTTGTCGTTCATGCGCCCATTCCTATGGCCGTGCGGAGGGTTTTTGCCTGTGCCGGACCTTTGCGGCGAACACACACCAATTCAGACACGATAGATATGGCAATTTCTTCAGGTGATTCTGCTCCGATGGGCAGACCGATGGGCGTGAAGATATTTTTTAAATGCTCCTGAGCAAAGCCTTCTTTGTCAAGGATTTCAAGGACAATGCGAACACGCCTGCGGCTGCCAATCAGGCCGACATAAGCCATCTTTTTGCCCAAAACCTCGGTCAGACAGTCCACATCATGCACATGACCGCGGGTGATTACGACCACATAGGTAAACGGTCCGAAGGTCATCTCCCGCAAAGCCAAAGTAAAGTCTTCGGCAATGACCTCACAATCCGGAAAACGAAGAGGATTGGCAAAGTCAGAACGGTCGTCCAGCACCGTCACCCGGAAACCGACACTGCGTGCGATTTGGGCCAAAGGCACGGCGATATGACCGGCGCCACAAATAACCAGGTGGGCTCCGGAACGAAGTATATCAACAAAAGCCTGAACCCCGTCATCAATGTCGACCAACTGTCGCTTCTTATTATTAAAGGCGGCTAGCGCCAGCCGGCTTAGTTTGGTATCCAGTGGTTCGGTTCCAAGACTACCTTCCAGGGAACCATCTTCCAGCACGATGACTTTCCGGCCAGGTTGGACCTCGGGGCGGGATGAAACCACAATCGTCGCCAGACAAAAAGTTCTTTCTTTTTCCATCAATTCAGTCGCTCGGGCCAGAATGTCCATATGCACCTCTAATTACAGTAAGTATTGGATAAAAATGAAGCAATAAGACTTTAAAAATGTACTCGCAATTTGAAAAAAGTCAATCCAGATTTCGTCATGTTTCCTATGCTCATCTTTTTTCTGTTTAAAAAAAACTAAAGTTTACCTGAAAATGGCGGATATAGATATCGGGGGTACCAGAATTTCATCCCCGGCAGATTTTGCGCCGGTGCGAACTTCTCGTTCTTTTTTATAGAAAGACACATACTTTTAGCCAATATTGCCATTCATCTTTTTTGAAGCCTGAGGGGGACGTGTGATGTGTAAGGATCTGTACCGATTCACTATATTGTTGATAGTTGTGGGTTTTATTTGCTTACTGAGCGGCTGTAATTCAATCCCGATTCCCGAGGAAAAAAGAGCCTATGTGGGAACCTGGGAAGGTGTTGGTTTTCATTTAACGATAACCGACGATGGGGGCGTTAACTACCGCCGGGTAAACGGTAATTCTGCAAAAACCGTAACCGGTCCCGTAAAAAGCTTCAAAGGGGATGACTTTGTCGTCGGTGTGCTCTTTATCACCACAACCTTTAAGGTGCAACATCCTCCCTATATGGAAGGCAATGAATGGCTTATGGTCGTTAACGGAGTTGAGTTAAAAAAGGTTGCCGGTCCGATTATCTAACCAATTCAATATATTCGCACACTTGGGCAGTTCGCAATCGTGCGAACGGCCCTCTTTGTTTTCCGTAATTGCGCCTCTTATTTTCTTGTTGCAGACCCTAAAATCTGCTAGATAACAAGAAACGATTCGTTTATAACAATCACTCCTGAAATCATATTGAAAGAGGGGCTCCAGGTTATGGACATCACCTACCGCATCGCCAGAAAAGCGGATTGTTTGCCGATGGCAGAAATGATCAATATTGCCTCCGGCGGAGTCGTTGAGTTTCTTTTTCATGATCTCATGCCGGAGCTCACCCCGGTGCAAATCGTTGCCCATAATCTGGAAAGCGACCATGGTTCTTATTCTTACAAAAATGTGATTGTCGCCGAAACCGAAAATCGGGTTGTCGGCATGGCGTTGTCTTTTCCTTCCCTTTTTCATAAGATCACCGCAGAGATGCGACAATATTTCCGCAAAGACCGGCTGGATCATCTGAGTGATTTTTACGCTTCCCGGGTTGATGATTCTTTATTCCTGGATGCGTTATGCGTGGATCAGAGGCTGCGCCGAAACGGTATCGGGGGTCGGCTTATATCCTTAACAAAGAAAAAAGCCAAACAGAGCGGATTTGACATCTTGAGCCTTATCGTATTTGCCGACAATACGGAGGCCCTAAACGTTTATCACCGTCATGGGTTCGAAGTCATTGCACCGGTTAAATTAAATTCCCATGAACGCATTCCCCATGAGGGCGGGTGTTTGTTAATGAAAAGCAGTATCGATGATTAGAAGTGGTTTCAAAACCCCATCTCCCCGCTCAATGAAGCGAGGGCCCTTGAATCTGATCCGAGGCATTGAAACCACTTCTAGCTTAAATCCAACAGAGGTAAGATCGAATGAACGCTTCCCGTATTGACCTTTCACCGCTAAGATCCCAGTTTCCGGCCCTGCAGGAAGCCGATGCCCACGGCCGTCTTCATGTATATTTTGATGGACCGGGGGGCACCCAGGTGCCGCAACGGGTTATCGAAGCCATGAGCGATTATTTGGTGCGCGCCAATGCCAATCACGGCGGCCACTTTATCACCAGTCACCGCAGCGATGATATCATTGACCAGACCCGGGCTGACATGGCCGATTTTTTTAATGCACCTACTGCCAGGGAAATTGTCTTTGGCGCCAACATGACATCGCTGACTTTTAGCTTCAGCCGTGCCATCGGCCGCAGGTTGCACCCCGGTGATGAGATTATTGTCACCCATCTGGATCACGATGGCAACATCGCCCCCTGGGCGGTTTTAGAGGAAAATGGCATCATCATCAAGTGGGCTGATTTTAGGCCGGAGGACTGCCGGTTGGATCTGGATCATTTGGCTTCTCTGCTGAATGCAAAAACCAAATTGGTGGCCGTGGGCTATGCTTCCAATGCGGTTGGTACCATCAATCCGATTGCCAAAATCGCACAAATGGTCCATGCCGCCGGCGCCTGGTTATGGGTGGATGCGGTTCACTACGCGCCCCATGGGCCCATTGATGTCCAACGCGCGGGGTGTGATTTTCTGGTTTGCTCGGCATACAAATTTTTTGGTCCCCACGTGGGGGTTCTGTGGGGAAGGCTGGATTTACTCGATCAACTGGCTGCATATAAGGTAAGGCCTTCCGAAAACACGGCACCCTATAAGTTTGAAACCGGCACCTTAAACCATGAAGGCCTGGCCGGGGTAAGCAGTGCCATAGATTATCTGGCGGAAGTGGGTCGGAATTACGGCAGCCAGCTAAACGCAATCGCTGACAGTACGCGCAACCGATATACCGATCGCCGCCGGGAATTAAAGTTGGCCATGGATGCCATTGTGGCCTATGAACGGCCGCTATTTGTATACCTGCTCACCGAGATCCAAAAAATATCAGGAATTCGCATTTATGGCATTACGGATCCGATAGAATTTGATCAGCGCTGCCCTACGCTGGCTTTTACGCGGGAAGGCTTTCGGCCTTCACAAATCGCCGAATACCTCGGCAACCAGGGAATTTTTGTCTGGGACGGCAATTATTATGCCCTGGCGGTTACGGAACGCCTGGGCGTGGAGGATTCGGGGGGAATGGTACGAGTGGGTTTGGCCCATTATAATACGAAAGAAGAAATCGATCGTCTGCTAGCGGCACTGAAAAATATGTAAACAGGATCAGTTCGTCTCGGTGTTTTTGATTTCAGCGAGTAACTCCTCCGGTACCGGGAGACCGTTGTCTGATTTGATCTCGGAAAATACCAGAAAGGTCTCCGATTTACCGAATCCCGGCAAAGCGGCAATGCGGTTTTTAACCAGCTTGCCCAGCTGATCCAGATCGCCGACAAATACATGCAGCAGGTAGTCGAATCGTCCGGTGAGATGATAACAGGAACGGATGTGCGGCGTTTTGCGGATGCTTTCTTCAAATTTGCGAATGACCTCGGTTTCATGGCGCGACAAGGTCACCGAAATAAAGGCCTGTATATCGAGCCCCAGCTTCTTGGGATCGATGCTGGCGCGATAGCCCTGCAAAACCCCGGATTCTTCCAGACGGCGAATCCGCTCCATTATCGTGGAAGGCGCAACTCCCAGTTCCCGCGCCAGTTCCGCATTTTTTTTGCGCCCACTGGTTTGCAAAACTTTTAGAATTTTCAAATCAAGCAAATCCATTTTTAATTCCTTTGAAAGTGAATAAAGTGAGCTAAAGCTTCTAGCCTCTCGCAAAGACGCAAAGGCGCCAAGGTTTTATTATGGTTTAAATTATCATTCTTTGCGGCTTAGCGGCTTTGCGTGAGCAATACTATTGAAATGGATTGATTCCCTTTTTCAACTTTAGCGCCCTTACACTTACTTATAACCTTTTCTTAATCAACTTTCCCAGTTCGGCCACAGCCGCTTCAATCACCGATTCACTGGATTGAGAATAGGAAAGCCGAAACGTATTGGTCCCGCTGCGGTCTATGAAAAACGGCGCACCGGCCACAAAAGCCACTTTATGTTTCACCGCATCGGCCAGGAGTTCGGTGGCATCGATCATATCAGGGAGCTTAACAAAAATAAAAAATCCGCCGGCAGGATGATTCCACTGCACTTCTTCAGGAAAATGAACTTCGAGTTGTTCAAGCATTAAGTCCCGTTTCCGCTTATAGTATTGATTGTTCAGTTCAATTCGTTTTTCAAGCATGCCGCTGCGAATAAATTCCAATAAAATATACTGGGCCAGGTTATTGGTGGCTATATCCACAAACTGTTTGGCCACGACCATTTTGCGAATCACATCCGGTTGTCCGATACTCCAGGCCACACGCAATCCGGGTGCGAAAGTCTTGGACATGGAGCGCATGTGGATAACACGACCTGAGGCATCCAGGGCCATTAGAGATGGAAGGTGATCGCCTTCAAAGCGCAGATCACCATATGGGTCGTCTTCAAAAATTACCAGATCATAGGCTGCAGCCAGGTCGATAATCTGCTTGCGGCGCTTTAAGGAAAGTGTCGCCCCGGTGGGGTTCTGGAAATTGGGGATCACATAGATTGCTTTGGCCCTTTTTCCACCGTTTTTCAGCATTTGCAACTGATCCGCTAATTGGGAGGTGTTCATCCCATCAGCGTCGATCTTTACACCGCAGAGTTCTCCGCAACATGCCAGTATCGAACCGGTGCCGCCGAAATAAGTCGGCAGTCCCACCAGAACCACATCGTCGGGATCGATCATTACGCGACAGGCCAAATCCATTCCCTGGGCCGACCCATGGGTGAGAAGAATGTTGTCCGCGGTACATTCAATACCGTAACGCTTCGCGGCCAGGTCAGCGAGTTCCTGGCGTAATTCGGCCAGTCCTTCGGTTGTGCCGTATTGTAAAACCTGGTCCGCATTTTTGCGGAGCTGTTCGCCGGCGATCCGCAGGATATCTTTGCTCGGAAAAACAGCTGGATCGGGCCAACCGCCTGCCAGGGATTTCATATCCGGAAGGTCTACGAGTTTGCTAATTTCGCGGATTGCCGATGGCACCGCACAACAGGCGCTTTTTGAATAAAGATGGTCCAGGCTCGATAGAGACATGATAACCTCAAAAAAAAGTGGGTTTTTAGCTCAACTGGCAAACGTTTTGCTCAACGAGTATTGAATCGAAATTTTTTCGATATAAATGAAGTATAATCGAATATTGTTTGATAATCAATATTTTTTCGGATTTATATTCGACAACTCCGCCGTCTTTTTGGATTTTTTAATAGGAACTCGGGGATTAATTGATGCGGGAATACGAAATTTTTGACAGGACTGTCTCGGTTCCAGTTTTTGAGGGTTAGGTTTTTAAACACCGCAACTTGGCCAAATCTTCCGCATACCCGTAAAGATGCAAACCCTTACTTTCGACAATCATTTGACCGTCGCCAACACCGATTTCAGCGGCCATATATTCTTTTAAATTTTGAATGGCTGCCAGATTTGCCGGGAATCCGTTCCACAGATCCCAGGATCGAAAATAAACAAAGAAATTAAGGAAATCATCCTGAATCCGGGTATCGATGGACCGCAAGCAGGGCGGATCCAGCAGGGTCAGATCCGAGGGGTGTGCGATTTGGAGCACCAGCTGGTTATTGCGCTGACCAAACTTTTTATACGTGTCGATAACCCATTCGATCTGGTTTAAGTAAAGCTGACCGTCTTCTTCAAAAACCACTTTTCCGTCTACGTTGCGCTTATCGATAATTGCAGTATTGTTCTGTTCCCACCAGCTCAGTTTATCACCGGATAGCAAAACTCGCGTTAGCCGTTCACCGTAGGTATAGGATTCGCCGGTTTCTTTGCGCGCTGACATTAAATATTCGATATAAGCGCGGTCATAGCCCTCACCGCCGTATATATAGTCGTGCTCCACCGGATTGGGTATGCCGCAGGCCGGTGGTATATCCGGAATCAGAGGTGGGGTCCCGGGATGTTTCACGTGGCCCATGAAGTAATCGTACTCCAGACGGGTTTGCCCTTCATAAGATCCACGATCGATGACAAACCGCCTGCCGTTATCGAGGATGTCATGAACCGCCTGAAACCATAGATCCGGTAAATCTCTGGCATAAATGTTGTGGATGTTCATATTCATTTTATCCTTTGATTTTTGCTAAAGGTAAAGCGGGCGAAGTCTATCGTCTTTGTGATATTTTATCGAGGGGCACTGGAGTTATGGAGTATTGGGGTGTTGCAAAAAATAGCATGCATTTAAACATTACTCCATTGCTCAACTACTCCGACACTCCAAAAAATCTTAAATATCAAGCGTGCTGACTTCGAGGGCATTGGTCTGAATGAACTCCCGGCGGGGTTCCACGGCCTCACCCATAAGGATTGTAAAAATCTCATCCGTATCAACTACGTCTTCAACTTTTACCTGAAACATGTTGCGCTTTTCGGGATTCATGGTGGTTTCCCACAGTTGGTCCGGGTTCATTTCACCCAAACCCTTATAGCGTTGGATCATAAGGCCTTTCTTACCGTCCCGCATAAAAATATCCAGCAGCTCGGTTTTATCTTTCGCCTGAATGGGTTCACCGTCTTTTTGTTCATCTTTGCCGGAAATCGTAAATGGCGGAAAATCGTATTTGAGAATATTTTTCCCAAAAGTTAAACATTTCTGAAAATCATTGGAATAGATCAGTCCGCGGCCAATTTTTAGAGGGCTCGACGATCTGCCGAGTGGATCGTAGGGCAGTTTCCCATCTTCATCGGTTATCTTTCCATTAACCGTCAATTCAAAGACATTGCGTTCTTCACTGTATCTCAGCCTGTCCACTGCGAATCCTTTTTTGATCAGCTTTTCGCGCAGATTAGACATGCGCTTTTCGTTCTGCAAAAAGGTTTTATTGGCGACATTTTCTCTGACTAACAATTCGGCGAGTTCCGCCGGAATACCGCGCTTTTCCAGGCGGCCCAGGATTGAAAAATACTCCGAAATATTGGCAATAAACATAAACAGGTTGTGGCCGGTTAATTCTTTCTGGCCTTTTTTGAATTGCAGTGTTCTGGTGCTACAAACCTTTTTCAGTAAAATATCATTTAATTCAGACTCATTATTGACATAGTTTTCACTCTTTTTTCCTTTGCCGACTTTAAACAAAGGGGGTTGCGCAATATATAAATAACCCCTTTCGACCATTTCGGACATCTGCCGGTAAAAAAAGGTTAACAGTAGCGTTCGGATGTGGGAGCCGTCAACATCCGCATCGGTCATAATGATTACCTTATGATATTTTATTTTTTCAATATCATATTCCTCTTTGCCCACTCCGGTTCCCAGGGCGGTGATGATATTTTTAATTTCCTCACTGTGTAGAATTTTATCAAAGCGGGCTTTTTCAACATTTAAGATTTTTCCCTTTAACGGCAGGACCGCCTGAAATTTTCGATCGCGGGCTTGTTTAGCAGATCCACCTGCAGAATCCCCCTCAACAATAAACAGCTCGCGCTCCGCGGGATCTGAAGATTGACACTCTGCCAGTTTCCCGGGAAGGGTGGCATCCACAAGGGCACCTTTGCTTCTGGCCAGATCGCGAGCCCGTTTGGCCGCATCCCGTGCCCTGGCGGCATCTACCCCTTTGGCGATGATTTTTTTAGCAACCGCAGGATTTTCTTCAAAAAAAGTGCTTAATTTTTCATTAACCAAGGATTCGACCAGTCCCTTTACCTCGCTGTTACCCAGTTTGGTTTTGGTCTGGCCTTCAAATTGCGGATCTTTGATGCGCACACTGATAATCGCGGTCATTCCTTCGCGCACATCGTCACCCGTGATCTTCACCTGTAAATTCTTTGGCAAATTTCCGTTGGTGGCATATTGATTGATAGTACGGGTCAGGCCGGCCTTAAATCCTATCAGATGAAAACCGCCTTCGGTGGTGTTGATGTTGTTGGCAAATGAAAAGATTTTTTCGGTATAGGTGTCATTGTACTGGATGGCAACTTCTATCTGGATATCGTTTTTTGTGCCTTCCATGAAAATCGGCTTTTTATGAAGCGGAGTATGGCGGCGGTTGATGTATTTAACATAATCAATAATACCGCCTTTATGATAAAACTCTTCTTTGGTATCGGTGCGTTCATCTTCAATCGTAATTTTGAGCCCTTTGTTTAAAAAGGCCAGTTCTTTGAGCCGTCGCACCAGGATCTCATAGCTGAATTCGGTGATTTCAAAAATTTCCGGATCCGGGATGAAATGAACCTTGGTGCCCTGTTTACGGGTTTTTCCATTTTTCTTTAACTCACTCGTTTTTTTACCTTTTTCATAGGACTGAGTGTAAACCTTTCCTTCCGAATAAATTTCGACTTCCAGAAAGCTGGATAGGGCATTGACAACCGAAACGCCAACGCCGTGGAGTCCGCCGGAAACCTTATAGGAATGATCGTCGAACTTGCCACCGGCATGCAGTTTGGTCATGACAACTTCAACCGCCGGAATCTTTTCTTTCTTATGAATACCGACAGGTATCCCCCGGCCGTTATCAATCACGCTGACACTGTTGTCGTCGTGAATGATCACATTGATGAGGTTGCAAAAGCCTGCCATGGCTTCATCAATGCTGTTATCAACAACCTCATAGACCAGATGATGCAAGCCGGCAACGTCAACATTTCCAATATACATTGCGGGTCTTTTACGAACGGCCTCCAGACCCTCCAATACCTTAATGTTATCTTCTGTGTAAGTGTTTTTATTTAGTTCTTCTTTCATATCCTCATCGGCATAATTACGCTTAAATAGGTTTTGTCTTTTTCGGCTTCAATTAGACAGGGTTTTTCCTCATCAATAATATTAAGAATGACTTTATCATCTTCAATAACATTGAGGGTTTCTATGAAATATTTGGGATTAAACATAACCGTAATGGCGCCGCCTTTATATTCGATGTCCATATCTTCTTTTGATTCACCTATATCGGGATTGGTGGATGTGATCATCAGCTGATTCTTTTCAAAATTAAAAATAACGCCTTTGTAATCTTCCGAACTTAATATGGACATCCGTTTAAGCATCATTAAAAATAAGTGTCGATCCAATGGGATCGCACTTCCGCCCTTTTTAACGATGATATCGCCGTATTCCGGAAAATCACCTTCCAATAGTCGAATGATCAATGTCTCGCGCTCTTTCTGAACGATAAAATTATTATCCTTAAAACCGATTTTGGCCGGACCCTCCGAATCAAGGAATTTGCTGACCTCAACAAGTCCTTTTTTGGGAATCATAACATTTTCTCCCGGCGGCAGATTGCTGTCCTTGTCGAAGAGATGATCCACCTTTGAAAGCCGGCTGCCGTCAGTGGAAACAAATCGAAAAATCTTATTCTTTTTTTCCTCAATACGTTCAGCGAAAACACCAACAATGTGAGCACGCTTATCATCTGTTGCACCGCTGACAATGACGGATTTTTCAATCATTTTTGCCAGCACCGGTGATTCAATTTCAAAAAATTCAACGGCTTCTATTTTGGGAATTTCAGGAAAATCATCCGGATTCAAACCGACGATGTGATACTCGACATTTCGATTGCCAATTTTGATCCAGTGGTTTTCAACTTCATTTAAAAAAATATCTTCACTTGGAAAATCTCGAACAATTTCATAAAATTTTCGAGCGCTGATGGCAATAATTCCTTCTGCCTCAACTTTCGCTTCATAAAACCCCTCGAAGCCGGTTTCAAGATCTGTTGCCGAAACAGAAATGCCGTTTTTTATTGTTTTAACCAAAACATTTGTGGTTATCGCAAGATTTGTTCGGCGTCCGGTAAGACCCTGTACTTTGGATAAAACAGGGAGCAAATCGGCTTTTTTTATGGTTACTTTCATAATGATTTCCTTATTATTAAAATATTATATTTAATAATAATAATTATAGATTGTTGATAAGTCTAAGATCTTTTTAAGGCATTTATATTATTAGAAAATAAACAATAAATGGATTATAATAATTTTCCTTTTATGATGACGATAAAACGCCGCATATCGACATACAAAATAATATTGCTGATAAGTCTGAATCTATCATCACGTTATAGAAAATTTTGTGTTGAAACTAAAAGTTTAT
>JASFGZ010000020.1:0-20674 GCA_050123495.1 Desulfobacterales bacterium | reverse complement strand
CACAGAGTGCCGGGTAACCGTGCTTTTGCAGGACCCTTGAGACCGCCTCGATTTTGGCACTGGGTGTCGCAAACCCGGGTTGGGCATCCAGTCGCATCTTTCCGGTTTCGTATTTTTTGAAAAGTTCCGGACCCTGGGTCGGAACCGTAACGCCTTTTTCCTGATTTTTTCTCAGATCCTCATAGGTGAGGCCCCACATGCCCAGAATATCGTTGCAGGCCGCCTCCACGTCCCCGTTAAAAAAGATATCCGGATATCCCAGGCGGGTTCCGATCTCAAGGGCGATTTGCCAGTCCTCTTTGCACTCACCCTGCGGCTTGAGCGGTGTGCGACCGAATATTTGCCGGCCGAAAAAGGCAAAGGGCGCCAGGCGCTCGAAATTCATGGCCGCCGGCAGCACCAGATCGACATAGTCATGGGTCCAGGGACGATAGAAATAATCCACAGCCATGGAAAATTCAAGGCCGGCGATGGCCTGCTGGTATTCATGGGTCTGCGGCCAGATCATGGTGCTGAAACCCCAGGCCAGAAAGGCCTTTACCTTTCCGGCTTTGGCCCATTCGACCAGATGGTTGGTTTGCACTTCGAAGAATTTTTCAGCCCATGCCGGAAATTCCTTGCGGTCGAGCCGATGGGCTTTCATTTCGATGAGTTTTTCGCGCATGGAAAATTCTGGCGGTCCATCGAACCAAGGGGCCATCCCTTCCAACGGGTGACTCGGTTTTGGAATGCCGCCGGGAATGTCAATATAGCCGCAGATGGCCGGGATCATCAATATGGCCCGATGGTTATTGGTGGCGTTTTGATCGTGAGTGGTCCCCTGGGGTCCGAGCAGCACACTCCCGGGGCCGTTGGTGGCATAAAGACGCGCTGCTTCAATAATTTTTTGGGCAGGGACCCAGCTGATTTTTTCAACCCGCTCGGGCGAAAAATCTTTGACGTAGTCCTGCAGTTCATCGATGCCATGAATCCAATTTTCACAGAAGGCCTTGTCATGGAGATCTTCTTTAAAAATCACATGCATCATGCCGGCCGCAAGGGCGGCTGTTGTGGCGGGCCGGGGTCTCAAATGGACGTCGGCCAGCGTTGCTGCCGTGGGCGTGTTGCGCGGATCGACCACAATAAATCTTACGCCCCGTTCTTTTGCATCCGCCAGCTTGCCGTGAATCATATAGGGCCGGCCGGAATAGGCCGGGTTGGTCCCCCAGATCAGCATGACCCTGGTTTTTTCAGCGGGAAGATCGCCCAGAGTCGGAAATCCATAGGTTAACAGTTCCGCCAGCATGGCCGCCCGGCGACAAGCCGTGGAGCTCTCACTGCCGTAATTGGCCGAACCGTAAGTGGCCGCCAGCCGTTGCACGGCCGCCCGGGGCTCCTTGGGGTCGCCGACGTAGAAAAAAGCCGCATGGGGACCGTAATCCTTTTTAATGCGGTTCAAGTGGCCCACGATAATGTCATAGGCTTCATCCCAGGAAATCCGGGCAAACTCGGGCGTGCCGGATCCTTTGGGACTGATTCGCTTCAGGGGGTATTTAAGACGATTGGGATGATAAAGCCGCTGGAGCGTTCCATAGGCCTTGGTGCACAAAGGTGCTGCCGGATAGTCGGGCCAGGAATCGATACGCGTTACGATATCGCCCTTTTTAAAAAATTTTATTCCGCAAAATGGACCCTGGTTACATCCATCACAGAACGTGTAACCGATGGTTTCATCGCCAGCCGTTGCATCGTTGGCATTCGTTTGAGAAGATATTTTGCTGTCGCTCATAGTTGTCATTTACCTCATTTTCCCGGCCCCAGTCCATAGGCTTTGGCCGTTTTTACCATTTTCGCCACTTTTTCTATTGGCGTCCCGGGGGGCACGCCGCACCCGCTCATGAGAATAAAACGGCTGGTTCCTGCGGTGCGAAGACAGTTAAGCGTATCTTCGGCGACTTGCTCCGGGCTTCCGTTGAGCAGTGAGTTGATCGGATCCACATTTCCACCGAGAACCGCGCCCGGGAGCGTTGATCTTGACTCGGCCAGATTCATGCATTGGTCCAGGCTAATGACATCGGCCCCGGTTTGCCCCATGGCCTCCAGCACCGGGGACGTGTCACCGCAAATATGCAAAACACAGGGGACCTCCAGTTTGCGCGTGATCGTCTGCAGGCGGGGCAGAACAAATTTGCGGAAGGCAGATGGCGAAATCATCGAGGCAGCAGCAGTAGGTTCCGGAAGAAAAATAACGTTGGCGCCATTTTCGATCAAGGCCCGGCTAAATTCGATTAAAAACGCGGTCACGCGATCCAGGATAGCTTCAAGAACCTGCGGATTTTTATAAATCATGCGCATGATCAATTCAGCTTCAAAAATCCGGCAGGTGCTGGTGAGCGGGCCTTCGAACAGGCCCAGCACGGGGATATCCCCTGCGCCATAGTCACTTAACCTCTGAATGATTTCCAGGGTCCCGGCCAGCTTTTTTTGTTTTCTGGGGTCTGGAACAGGCAGCTTGTCAAGATCTTCCAGACACGTAATTGAAAATGGCAGCGGATCGGCGAGCGGACCGGTCTCAAGAAAGCGAACGTTACAGCCAAAAGCCTGGGGAATATGCAACGGATCGGCATAAGCAAAAAAAGCGTCATAGCCGACAGATTCCATGGCCTTTATCTGGGCATCCACGACACGTTGGGGCTCTCTGGCAAGCTCAGCCGGGGGTGAATCAGAGAAGTTGACCGCCGCCCAGGCGGAAATCATCGGGAATATGGGCACACGATCTTTGGGCTCTCCGATCAAGGCATCGTGGAAGCGTTCCAGCGCCGAATATGTCATTTTCGAATCCCATGTTAATTGTTAGACGAAACTTAATAGTGAAGTTATGGCTGGTTGTCAACAGGAGGATCTTCTAGTGATAGGACACGGCCGTGAAACCTGCCCTCGCGGCACCCGCTTCATCAATTTGCTCTCGCCGTGCAATACCGGATGGAAGATTTCCGAAAACATGGCGCCCAGGGTGAGCACTCTGGCGGTGGAGACCAACATATTTCCACTATATGAGGCTATTGACGGCCTGCAATATCGCCTGACCTACCATTCAAAAGAACTGCCGGTCGAAGATTACTTGTCCGTTCAGGGACGCTACGCGCATTTAACGTCGGAGCAGGTTGAATCCATTCAGGCTGAAACCGATCGTGCCTGGCAGGATTTGAATAAAAAAGCCGACAAGTCCGTTCAGCGCGAATCTTAAAGGCTCCAAGGACAATTCACACGGGTGCACACCCAATACTAGCGCTGCAAAATGAAACGGGGCATTCCCGTCAAGCGGAATGCCCCGTTTTTTCGTTTATATTTACTGGCGTGTCAGGCCTGGGGATAAGGTGCGTGACGGATGATCTCACCTTCAACCAGGTAAACCACTTGTTCGGCAATGTTGGTGGCATGATCCGCTAGCCGCTCCAGGTGGCGGGAAATTAAAAATAGATTAATTAAGTATCCGATTTTGTCAGGGTTTTCGCCCATCGCTTTTTTGATTTTATCGTAGGCTTCACTTTTGATCCTGTCGACCTCATCATCCATCATGACAATCTTAAACGCCAGGTCGTAATCCAGGTTAATCAGGGCATCCAGGCTCATTTTGAGCATGGATTGCGCCTTTTCTCCCATGGAAGAGTAGTCAAAATAAAAGTCGAGCTGTTCGCGTTTGGCAGTCACCCCCACGCGCTCGGCTATATTGACGGCCTGATCTCCGATTCGCTCCAGTTCGGCATTAATTTTGATGACGGCAATGATAAACCGCAGATCAATGGCCATGGGTTGATGCAACGCCAGAACCTTGAGACATTCCTCTTCGATTTCGACCTCGGTTTCATCAATCTCATAATCAGATTTAATAATTTTCTTGGCCAGATCCGAATCATTGGTATCAATGGCTCTGATGGCCATCTGGACGCGTTCTTCCACCATGGCCCCCAGGGCCAGAATGCGCTTTTTTATATTTTCAAGCTCCTTTGTGAATTGCTTTCTGATCCGCTTTTCCATTCTTATTATCCTTTAGATGCATTCTATTTCTAATGTGCAAGAAGGTAAACTGTTTTCATTTGCCGGGCAAGAACAAATTAAAGGGTGTTCTTTTTTTATGCAGATCCCCTATCGATGCTTTAAAATTAATGTTTCCAGCATATTATTACCTACCTAGACTCGCGTAATGTTAGATTTTTATTAGCCTAACAAAAAACTAACAAAATCTTCGCTGAAAACTAACAAAAAATTCCTAATCTTTCGTTTCAAAACAATTCTTGCGTGATCAGGATTAGCCAATAAATGTCACCGACAACAATACTCATCGTTCTTTTGGCACTTTCGGCTTTAGGTTACTACGTTGGTCGCCGACGCGCTTTTGTGGTGGCTGGGGATGCCGCTAAGATCAGAAATCTTCATTCGCGTCCTGCATATTACGGATCTCTTACTGCGTTGTGGTGCGGCATCCCCGCCTTGCTTTTATTTGGATTCTGGCTGGCTTTTGAATCCTCCATTATTGGCCATCTGGTGGTGGCTGATTTGCCGGAAGCCGTTCGCAATCTCCCAGAAGCGCGCCTGAATCTGGTGATGAATGATATCCGGAATCTGGTCAGCGGAAATATCGTATCCGGTGAAATCAACCCAGTCATGCAAGCTGCTGCGGATCATTACCGCAGTTTACTGGCAACCAGCAAAGCGGCCCTGACGGTCATTATTATCTCGATGGCGATCGTGGGCCTCGTGATAGTGCGGTCAAAAATAACCCCGACCCTACGGGCGCGTAACTTAGTTGAGAAGGTATTAAAATATATCCTGATCGTCTGTTCGACAATCGCCATCTTTACCACCATAGGCATTGTCCTTTCGGTACTTTATGAATCCATTCGCTTCTTTCAAGTGGTGCCGGTTACGGAATTTCTTTTCGGTCTGGAATGGAGTCCTCAGATGGCCATCCGTGATGACCAGGTCGGCTCATCGGGAGCCTTTGGGGCGGTTCCGGTTTTTGTCGGCACCATGCTGATTTCCGGAATTGCCATGTGTGTGGCGGTTCCCATCGGGCTGATGTCTGCGATTTATCTGTCCGAATATGCCAACAAGAAATTTCGCGCCGTGGCCAAACCATTAATTGAAATCCTGGCGGGAATCCCCACGGTGGTATACGGGTTTTTTGCAGCCCTGACCGTGGCGCCGTTTATCCGCAATACCGGCGATCTGCTGGGGCTGGGTGTGTCTTCAGAAAGTGCTTTGGCAGCTGGTCTTGTTATGGGGATCATGATTATACCCTTTGTATCCTCTCTGTCCGATGATTTTATCAATGCGGTGCCTCAGGCTTTGCGGGACGGTGCTTACAGCCTTGGGGCCACTCAATCGGAAACCATTAAGCAGGTCATATTGCCGGCGGCGCTGCCCGGGATTGTCGGCGGTGTTCTTTTGGCGGTTTCAAGGGCCATCGGTGAAACCATGATCGTCGTGATGGCCGCAGGCCTGGCGGCCAATTTGACGTTAAATCCATTGGAAACAGTGACCACGGTTACGGTTCAAATTGTAACCTTATTGGTTGGCGACCAGGAGTTTGATAGTGCCAAGACCCTGGCGGCCTTCGCGCTGGGGCTGCTGTTGTTTTTGGTAACACTGTTGTTGAATGTCATCGCCTTGCATGTGGTTCGCAAATATCGAGAACAATATGAATAATACCCAAGCGCATTCTTCAATTAAAGAAGCTAAAAAAGAGCGGACTCTTGACATCGTCAACCGGGGACTGGGTAAACGTTACCGCGCCGAGCGTCGATTCCGATTCTATGGCCTAATGGCCATTTTTGCCAGCATAATTTTTTTATCCCTCTTGTTTATCAGCATTATCGGCAACGGCTACACTGCCTTTCAACAGACTTTCATCGAACTGGAGGTGTTCTTAGATCCTGAAATCCTGGATGGGCAGTCGCTGGCGACTGCCGATTATCAGGGCTTGGTCAAAAAAACCTTACGGGAAATGTTCCCCGACGCCAAGGCCAGAGGCGACAAGCGGAAGCTGTATGGTATCGTCAGCTCCGGCGCTACCTTCCAACTAAGGGACATGGTGTTAACCTATCCGGATATCATCGGACAAACCTTGAAGGTCTGGGTTCCGGCAGACGATGATGTGGATATGCTCATCAAAGGGCATTTTGATCGAACGGTGAATCAGGACAAACGCCGTTTAAACGACAAGCAGTTGGCCTGGATTGATCAGCTGTCTGCTGAAGGAAAGATAACAAAGAAATTTAACACCACCTTTTTCACCAGTGGTGATTCCCGCGAACCGGAGTTGGCCGGCATCTGGGGAGCGGTGGCTGGATCTTTTTTCACCCTGCTGATCACCCTGCTGCTTTCATTTCCGATCGGTGTGGCCGCTGCAGTGTATCTGGAGGAATTTGCCCCTAAAAATCGGTGGACCGATTTAATCGAGGTCAACATTAATAACCTGGCGGCGGTACCGTCGATTGTTTTCGGCCTGCTGGGCTTGGCGGTGTTTCTAAATTTTTTCGGGCTGCCGCGATCAGCCCCCGTTGTCGGTGGACTGGTCCTGGCTTTAATGACATTACCGGTTATCATTATCGCCAGCCGATCGGCACTGACAGCCGTACCGCCGTCAATTCGCGAAGCTGCCCTGGGTGTGGGGGCGTCTAAAATGCAGGTGGTTGCCCATCACGTGCTGCCACTGGCACTGCCCGGCATGTTGACCGGTACGATTATCGGAATGGCGCGGGCCCTGGGTGAAACGGCCCCGTTACTGATGATCGGTATGGTCGCTTTTATCGTCGACATCCCTGCCGGGTTTACCGATCCGTCCACGGCATTGCCGGTTCAGATCTATCTCTGGGCGGACAGCCCGGAGCGTGCCTTTGTCGAACGAACCTCAGCGGCAATTATCGTTCTGCTGGCATTTCTAATCGCCATGAATGCAGCGGCTGTAATTTTGAGAAAGCGCTATGAGAGACGCTGGTAAATATTTCGGTTTCTGGCAACTGGCAACGGGCTGCTGGCTCCTGGCAATGGGTTACGGCATATTGATAGATTTAATGGAATTTGAACAGATTTCTAATATTTTCCTAATTCGGGATGCTTATGCTTCGACCGATTATTTGGAAGCTTTATAATTTTTTATCTCAACTTTTTACTCAAGGAGGAAATTTTCATGAGAAAGTTACTTTTTTTCGTAACTGCTGCCATTTTTCTTGCAGCATTGTTTGGACCGGCCCACGCCGCATCTGCAAGGGATTATATCAATATTGTGGGTTCATCCACCGTTTATCCATTTGCAACGGTTGTGGCTGAGCAGTTCGGTAAATCCACCCCATACAAAACCCCCAAGATCGAATCCACCGGTTCCGGTGGCGGTCTTAAGCTTTTCTGTGCCGGAGTCGGAGTTGAGCATCCGGATATTACCAATGCTTCGCGACGCATTAAGCAATCTGAATTTGAACGCTGTCAGCAAAACGGTGTCAAGGAAATTGTCGAGATTAAAATCGGTTATGACGGTATTGTCATGGCCAATTCAAAAAAAGCGGCCCCGTTGAAGCTTGCCCGCAGGGATATCTTTTTGGCTCTGGCCAAGGATGTTCCGGATCCGGCCGGCGGGGAAAAACTCATCCCCAATCCTTACAAAACCTGGAAGGATGTCAATCCTTCTTTACCGGATAAAGCGATTGAAGTTCTGGGACCACCACCGACCTCCGGAACCCGTGATGCCTTTGTCGAGCTGGCCATGGAAGGTGGCACCAAAAAATTCGACTGGATTGCGGCCATGAAAAAGAAGGACAAAAAAGCTTACAAAGCCATTTGTCATACCATTCGTGAAGACGGCGCTTACGTTGAGGCCGGGGAAAACGATAACCTGATCGTTCAGAAGCTGGAAGCTAATCCAAATGCGCTCGGCATTTTTGGATTTAGCTTTTTGGATCAGAATATGGATAAAATCCAGGGATCCTATGTCGATAATTTCCAACCGACCTTTGATAATATTGCCGATGGCAAATATCCGGTTTCCCGTCCACTGTATTTCTATGTGAAAAAAGCGCATGTGGATGTGATCCCGGGCATCAAAGAATATCTAAACGAATTCTCCAGCGATAAAGCTTGGGGGCCGGAAGGGTATTTAAGCGAAAAAGGCATGATTCCGATGCCGGATGCCGAGCGAGCTCGATTCAATGATGCTGTCCATTCGCTAAAACCCTTAACCTCATTAAAATGATTTAAGATTTTGGGGTAGACCGGTATGAATCCGTACCGGTCTGCTCAACTTCAATATGAATATCACCGACTGTTTAATTACGATAATTACTGTACGATTGAGACGTTATCCTTTATTATGCATTTTTTCGATACCAAAACTGATGAACATATGATTTCTTTAAGAGATATGGATGAGGCTGGTTTTATAGGGAATATGCCAGAAAAAACGATACAGGCGAAAATTAAAGAAGAGGTAGGCCGGGTTCTTGTCAGCCGGGAAAACCGCGAGACGGTTGGTGAAATCACCGTTACCAATCCACGCATGACTTGCCGTGATGTTAATGTCTGGTACGGCCAAAAGCATGCTATCAAAAATGCCTCGCTGGATATTGGCCGCAATGAAGTCCTTGCCATGATCGGACCTTCCGGCTGCGGCAAATCGACATTTATACGCTGTTTAAATCGCATGAATGATACGATCGAAAGCTGCAGAATTAGCGGTGAGATTACGCTGGATGGTGTCGATATTTACGATAAAAATATCGATGTTGTCCCGCTGCGGGCCCAGGTTGGAATGGTTTTTCAAAAACCGAATCCCTTTCCGAAATCCATCTATGAAAATATTGCTTATGGGCCGCGGATTCACGGATTGGCTGCCAATAAAGCCGAACTGGATGAGATGGTTGAAACTTCGTTGATCAAAGCAGGCCTGTGGAACGAGGTCAAAGATTGGCTGGATCAGCCCGGTACCGGTCTGTCCGGCGGACAACAGCAACGCCTATGCATCGCACGCACGATTGCGGTAAATCCTGAAGTGATTCTGATGGATGAACCGTGTTCGGCATTGGATCCGATTGCGACCGCGGTTATCGAAGATCTGATCGACGAATTGCGTGAACAATATACGATTGTGATTGTTACCCATTCCATGCAGCAGGCCTCACGCGTATCACAACGCACGGCTTACTTTCATTTGGGAGATCTCATCGAAGTGGGCCCCACTGCACAAATTTTTACCAACCCGAGCCACCAGTTGACTGAAGATTATATCACCGGACGCTTTGGATAACCGTGGGATTAAGATTAGAAGTTGTTTCAAAACCCCATCTTCCCGCTCAGTGTTGCGGGGGCCCTTGAACCTGATCTGAGGTTTTGAAACCACTTCTATAAGGGGAATTTTCGCTTTATTTTGCAATCATGGCCCGCATCATGTCGCCGGCGTTTTCGGCATGATCGGCGATGGAACCTATGATTTCCGTTAGTCGGATCAAATGGAATACGGCAACGGCATCATCGATTGTATGAAAGATTTTTTCTTTGACGGCATCTTCCAACTCATCGGCCTCATGTTCATACTGGCGCAAAGTGCGAATCATATCTTTAACCACAACCCGCTGTTTTTCTGAAAAATTTGAAAAATATTTGCGGGCTTCGGCCACCATTTTGCTCAATTGTTCAATCGGGTCCATTACGGCTTCCACCAGAAGCATAAAATCTTTTTCCAGCACTTCCGGAATGCCGGCAGCAGCTCGAAAAGACAGCCAGTCAAGGCCCTCTTCGACCACATCCAGGACTTTGTCCTGCTCGCTCAAATAGCGGAACACCTCAAATTTGTCGACTGTCAGCAGGGTGCCTTTGGGAAGATGCCCGCGGATACGGCGTTTGATGGCATCGGCTTCGCTCTCCAGTTTATCGATATCCTGCCTGAAATTTTCGAAATCTTCGCATCTGTCTTCTATGATACACTCAATAGCCCTTTGAAAAACCCAGGCGCACTCCTTGACCTTTTCGGCATGTTCCTGGAGACCGTCGAAGGGTGATGTGATAAACATTGAAATAAATGGTATCCGCATAATTCCCTCCTTTAGATAAAGAGCTGAAGGATTTTAAAGATGACAATGCTTGTTATGGCGGCAGCCGGTACCGTTAAAACCCAATACAGGATAATCTTTAAAATAATTCTGAAATTAACCGCTTCAATTCCCCTCGCAAGGCCGACGCCCAGGACACCGCCTACGGCTGCATGGGTGGTTGAAACCGGCAACCCCATTTTGGATGCGACCATTACGGTTGTTGCTGCTGCAAAATCCACTGAAAAGCCGCGCGTGTTGGTCAGCGTGGTAATTTTTTTGCCAATGGTCTCCATGACGCGGTGTCCGGCCATACCGATGCCGCAGGCAATGCCGATCCCGCCGAAAAAAAGCAGGAAAACCGGAACCGGAACCTTGGCCCCCACACTGCCGGTTTTTACCAAAAAATAAATAACCGCCAGCGGACCGATGGCATTGGCCACATCATTAGCACCCTGTGCCAGAGCCACATAACAGGAGGTGCCGATCTGAATTTTTCGAAAGACCTCTTCTTCCCCGCTGAGATCAGTCTTTTTTATAAACCGGCGCAAGATTTTGACGGCCAAAAACCCCAGTACAATCGCCAAGACAACCGCAACCAACAATGCCAGCGGCGTTCCGATTGCCATGCTTTTGCCGAGCGGGGTCTTAAATAGAAATGATAATATGATCACAAAGAAGGCGATGCCGATAAAGTACGGCGCCAGCTTTAAGGCCTGGGAAAAGGGATCGTTTTTGGTTAAAATAAATTTAAAGATCGTTTTAAACATCAAAAATCCGATGACCATGGCAAACACCGGGGAAATCACCCAGCTCAAAACCACAGCGCCGAGTTTGCCCCAGTTGATCACCGAAAATCCGCCGGCCATGATGCCAAACCCGATCATGGCGCCCACAATCGAATGGGTCGTCGATACCGGAAGCGATTTCCAGGTTGCAAAAGACACCCACAGGGCGGCCGCCAACAGTGCTGCCAGAGCGCCGATCAGCGCGAGATGGGGATCTGAAAGAATATCGGTTGAAACAATCCCCTTGCGGATGGTCTTGGTAACATGCGAGCCGATAAAAACAGCCCCGACTATATTTAAAATACCGGCAATAAATATGGCCTGGCGGATGGTGATCGCTTTGGCCCCAACAGCCGAAGCCATCGAATTGGCCACGTCATTGGCCCCGATATTCCAGGCCATATAGAACCCGAAGATATAACCGACAATCAGGACGTAGTATTCAGAACCCATTCGATAGACTTTTTGCAGTTATAGTGTTTTCGATTAAAATATCGAGGGATTACCATAAAAACTATGGCAGGATTATCAAGCTATGTTGATAATCCACTAGAAATGCTGAAATGGTTGATAATTTGATTGGCGAGGAAATAGCACGTTGGGTTTGGCAAATCAATGAAAAAAGCGAAGATCCGGCCGTGGTGACTACCCATTTATTTTTTATTTTGTGGCAGGTGTATACTAAAGCGGCTGCCTGCGCCGATCTTGCTTTCCACCTCAACATGGCCGCCGTGGGCCTGGGCGATATGTTTAACGATGGCCAGGCCCAGGCCGGTGCCTCCCTCTTTGCGACTGCGTGATTTATCCACCCGATAGAAGCGTTCGAACAGCCGTGGCAGATGTTTTTGAGCGATACCGATGCCGTGATCTTGGACACTGATAATCATTTCGGAATCTTGCAGATCTGATTTCAACAGAACTGTACTCTGCGGCTCACTGTATTTAAGGGCATTATCCAGCAGATTAACCACCGCCTGCTCGATCAGGGTGGGATCGAAAGTGGCGGCAGCGTATTTTTCACAATCGAGATCAATGCGGATCTTTTTTTCTTCGGCTTTTGGCCGGCACAATTGAATGGCAGCCTGAAAAACAGCTTCAATTTTTGCCTGTTGAAAATTTATTTCTTTTCGCTGATCTTCCTGTTCAATTCGTGACAGCGCAAGCAGGTCTTCGATGATGGCGTTTAAGCGGTCCACGTGTTTTTGGATAATACCCAGGAAGCGTTCCTTTTCTTTGGCCTTTTCGACATTTCCCTGCTGCAGGGTTTCAACAAAACCTTTGATGGCTGTTAGCGGGGTTTTGATCTCGTGTGAAACATTGGCGACAAAATCGCGTCGCATGTCTTCCAGGCGGCGCATCTGGGTCACATCGTGGAATACGACCAGGGTGCCGATTTGGTGTTGATTGGCGTCTAAAAGTGCGGAGCTTTTTACATCGATTACGCGTTCCTCATTCTGAAACACCGTAATGTCTTCTTCAGATGGATTTTTGTTGCGAAGCGCTTTGCGGATAAACTGTTGCAATGCCGGAGATCGAATGATTTCCTGTATGCTTTTGTTCTGGCAGTTTGCCGGCTCCTTATCAAATAGTTGAGCCGCGGCGCGGTTGATACTCACGATGCGCTCTTCGGTGTCGATGGCAATGACCCCTTCCAGCATACTGGCCAGAACGGTTTCGAGCTGATTGCGCTGACGGCTGATCGTTTCAATGCGATTGTCCAGCTGGGCGGCCATCTGGTTCATCGCGTCGGCCAGGCCCGCCATTTCTTCGGTGACAGGGGTGGGCAGGCGGTGGTTTAAATCACCGCCTGCAAACTGCTCCGCGCTTTTTTTCATCTGCTCGATCGGACGGCTGATACGGCGGGAGATGATCCAGCTGATGCCGGCCGCAAGCAAGGCAATGATGCATCCACCCAATGCGATTTTCAGCTGGATGGATTTGATTTCTGCTTCCACACCGGTTGCCGGTAAAGATGTACGCAAAACTGCCAAGACATGCTGATTGTCAACCAGCGGTGTGGCAACATAAAGCATGCGCTGCATAAGGGTGTTGCTGTATCGCAAAGATTTGCCCGTCTGGCCGGCCAGCGCGGTGATGATTTCGGTCCGGTTGGCATGGTTATCCATCAAGTGGGGTCTTTCGCGGGAATCCCCGATCACGGTTCCGTCGGGCAGGATAACGGTGATGCGCGTTTCTGAAAGCCGGCCGGCTTCTTTGCAGATCGCATCGACGATTTCGGCGCGCATTGGAGAAAGCAGTCCTTTGATCTGTTTCTCCAGAAGAGCGGCCCTGGCTTTGAGGTCTGTGGCGGTCTGATCCAGGAAAAATTGGCGCATGGCCCCGGAGGCATACCAGGTGGCGGCCAGCAGCGAAATCAGGGTGATCACTAGATAAGATGGGAAAAGTTGCCAGAGCAATGGTTTGCGTCTGTTCATGGAGTCTCCCTGAAGCGGTAGCCGACACCGCGGACGGTTTCGATATAATTCCCATATGATCCCAGCTTCTTACGCAATCCCACAATCTGGACATCCACACTACGATCGGTGACCGGGTAATCATTGCCGCGGATCGAATCCACAATATGGGAGCGGGTAAATACCCATCCGGGTCGCCTTGCTAGCAGTAAAAGCAGCTGAAATTCGGTGTACGTTAAATCAATAGCGTCGCCTTTGGCCAGCACGCTGCGCCTGCCGGGATTGATTTCCAGATCATGGATTTTCACAATGGCCATTTCATCTTGCGGCTCTTCCTTATGGCGACGGAGTGCGGCGCGCACCCGGGCGATCAGGACTTTGGGGCTGAAGGGTTTGGTAATATAGTCATCTGCGCCAAGTTCCAGGCCGGTGACGATATCGGCCTCTTCACCTTTGGCGGTTAACATGATGATCGGAATGCTGCGGAGTCGGGCATCATTTTTTACTGTTTTGGTGAATGCCAGCCCATCCATTCCGGGCAGCATCAGATCAAGCACTATCAAATCAAACGTATCTGAGCGAACTTTGCGAAGGGCATCTTCACCCGTCAGGCTTCCGGTTACCTGATACCCTTCGCGGGAGAGGTTATAGCGCACCAGTTCGAGGATATCTTCTTCGTCATCGACAACTAAAATTTTTTCCTTTGCCATCTTTTTACTCCAAACTTGATCTAAATTTAATCATGTAATGCTAACATGTTTTTAATATTCATCTCCGGCTAAGGAAAATATGAATGTATTGTTATCATAAAGTTAGTATACTGTTAAATAATTATTAGATTAAGTTGTAAAATCTTCTTATTAAAAGTGAGCTAAAGTTCAGAGTGATCTAAAGTGACTAAAGTTGAGGAATTCTATCTATTTTGTTAAAAAAGATGGAGCACAGCGGCACCAAAACTTTAGGCACTTTAGCTCATTTTAGTTCACTTTAGGCAATTTTTTGGCAAATCCGACCTCAAGATCATCACATTTTAAATTGGTTTGAAATAGAGCTTGACAAATTGGGATCCCGAGATATATTTGAATATATGTTCAGATATTCAAGGAGTAATCATGGGTTCTGTGAAAACCAAGTGTTTAGATAGAGATGATTGCCAGGTTCGGGTGATTCACCTCGATCGCGTGGAACAGGCGCGCAAAGAAACGGTCTCGGAGAAAGAACTGAATTGGCTCTCATCACTGTATAAAGTTCTCGGGGATCCCAGCCGCCTGAAAATTGTCATGGCCCTCAGAAACGTTGAAATGTGCGTGTGTGATCTGGCTGCATATCTGGGGCTGACGGAGTCGGCCATATCACATCAGTTACGCCGCCTCAAAGACCTGGCACTGGTGAAAAGCCGCCGCGAAGGCCAGGTGATCTATTATTCGCTCGATGATGCGCACGTGGCGGAATTGTTGAATATAGGACTTGCACATGTCACAGAATAATTTTCCGATGCCTAAAAAAGGCCTTTTTCCGAAATGCGGTGTTCTCCGCGGGTCTACTTCGTCAACGTACGATGAGTACGCCTCCTCGTAAACCCTTGTGCGGCCTTGCCTTTCGAAAAAACTCTTTATTTATGCATCGGAAAAACTTTTTAAAGAAAATATTAAAGTAAGGTATAAAAAAATTGAACTTTATTATCGAAATTTTGCTGGCTACATGGGACTTACTGGTGGATGCTTCGGTCTATATTTTGTTCGGATTACTGGTGGCCGGGCTTTTACGGGTATTTTTAAATCCAAATTCGATCGCCAAACACTTGGGGCAGGGCCGCTTTAAATCCGTCATAAAATCGGCTTTTTTTGGGATACCGATCCCGTTGTGATCATGCGGTGTGCTGCCCGCAGCCGTGTCGCTGCGCAAACAGGGTGCCAACAACGGCGCCACCACCGCTTTCCTTATTTCCACACCGGAATCCGGTGTGGATTCCATTTCGATTACATACGCACTTCTGGATCCGATCATGACCGTTGCCCGTCCCGTGATCGCCTTTGTTACCGCGGCGGTGGCGGGGATCACCGAAAATCTGTTTGGCGCCAACAATAAAACCACCAAGATTATACCGGATCTGAGCTGCCCGGTGGACGGCTGCTGTGACGGACAAAACTGCTCTCCTGAAAAACATCGGCACCATCATACCTTCCGGGAGAAATTTTCCGCCGGGATGCGATTCGCCATCGGTGATCTCTGGGAAGATCTGGCAGCGTGGTTCCTCATCGGACTCGTATTGGCGGGCTTGATTACGGTGCTGATTCCGCCGGATATGTTTAGCAAATATCTGGGTACCGGCCTCCCGGCTATGCTGATCATGCTGGCCGTCGGTATTCCGTTGTACATCTGTGCGACGGCCTCTACTCCGATTGCCGCCGCCCTGATTTTAAAAGGCGTCAGCCCGGGTGCGGCCCTGGTATTTCTTTTAGCCGGTCCGGCGACCAACATGGCATCTTTGACGGTCCTTACCGGCACTCTGGGCAAACGGGCCACCGCAATTTACCTGGCAGCGATTGCGGTATGCGCGGTTTTATTCGGTTTAATCGTTGATCAGGTTTATGCGTCTTTAGGCATTTCGGCCCAGGCGGTGGTGGGCCAGGCTTCTGAAATTGTGCCCGAATGGGCCGGATTGATGGGTGCGATCCTCATATTGGGGATGTCGGTCAAACCCGTCTGGGGTGCCATCAGGGCGCGCTTCAAACCGGCAGGCCTGCAGGAAGACGTCGAACATGAGCATAAGCATACACAACCAGAGCCGCTGCCGGTGATTTCCGATTGCGGTCCTGACTGTGACTGTTCGTCCGGACCGGACCGATCTTAACCTCATCCACCCTAACTCCCATTTCAAATTAGCCACAGACCCACACAGAATTTTTGGCCGAGAGACATCGCTTGGCCGAAAATTGTCTGTGTACATCGTGTGGGTCTGTGGCTAATTGAATAATCGCCGTTCACCGCAGAAAACATATAGCCCGACATTATCTTCATCCATTGATGCCAGGGTGATGTTCAGATTGGCGGCCAGATCAACAGCCAGCGCTGTGGGACGGGAATGGGCCAGGATAATGGGAATGCGCGCCCGGGCCGCTTTCTGGACCAGTTCATAGCTGATGCGGGATGAAAGGATTAAAAGCTCGGCCTGATCGAGTTGGTGGCCTAAAAAAACCTTGCCGATGGCCTTATCAAGGGCATTATGGCGCCCCACATCTTCAGCAACCGTTAAAAGCGCCATATCGGAGCCATAGATAGCCGCCGCATGGGAGGCCAGGGTCTGTTTGCGCAAGGGCTGTATATTCGGGAGTGCCTCCAGGCAGGTCAGGGCTTTTTTAATGTCGATGGGATGGTTGGCGTCCAACGGTTTTATGATCTGGTAGAGGTCTTTGACCAGTTCCTTGCCACACAGGCCGCAGCTGGTCTGACTGATGAAGCCCCGCCGATCCAAAATTTCATTTATTTGCCCGCGGCGGGACGGTGTCAGCGTTACGGTCACCACATTGGTATCCTCATCTTCGCAAAAGCCGATTGACGTCAAATCATCCGGCGTATCGATGATGCCCTCTGTCAGACAGAAGCCGGCCACGTGAGCGATTTCGTCTCCCGGGGTGCGCATTACCACGGCATACGGATTGCCATCGATGCGAATCGAAAGCGGTTCCTCTCCTAATAGATCCTGTTGCTCCGATTTTTTAGCCGCTTTATCCCAATGGATGAGTTTATGTTGCAGAACATTATCCAAAATAGCCTCCTCTGGTGCTGGTAAACGGTCAAATCCCAGCCATGCCGACAATCGTGTGTGCAACCTGTGCACTTAGCGTTCATGTTAAAATATATGACCGTTTGATAATATGTCTAATTTGGAAAAAAATTCAACAATATGTTTTGGGGTCTAAAATCTAAAATCTGTATTACGCAGGATGACTTTTTTCTTGACAAATGTATCCGAAAGATTAATATTCACAGGTTTTGAAACGAGGATATCAAGGAGGCCGAATCGATGTACGCGGTAGTGACTTCAGGCGGAAAGCAATATAAAGTTCAAGAAGGTGAAATTTTAAAAGTTGAAAAAATTCCCGGCAATGTGGGCAGTTCAGTTATCTTTGACAAGGTACTGATGGTTGCGGACGGCGATAAGGTAAATATCGGCCAGCCGGTTCTGAATGATGCTTTAGTTGAAGGCCATATTGTTGAGCAGGGCAAAGCCAGAAAGATTATTGTCTTTAAATATAAACGCCGCAAACGATATCGCCGCAAACAGGGACATCGCCAACAGTTTACGGCGATTAAGATAGACAGCATAAAAGCCAAAAGTGCCAGGGCCCCTAAAAAGGCCGAACCTAAAGCCGAGGCGAAAAAAGAGGTAAAAAAGGCTACCCCCGAGAAAGTGGCGGCCAAGAAAGCTGAAGCCAAAGTCGAGGCCAAAAGGCCAGCTGTAAAGAAAAAAGAAGTCAAGAAGCCCGCTGCAAAGAGGGAGACCAGGAAGGCCGCCACACCGAAACCCAAGAAAACAGAGGCAAAGCCAACGGCTAAAAAAGAAGATACCCAGAAAGCCGAGGCGAAGAAAACCGCGGTCAAAAAAACAGCAGCCAAGAAAACCACTGATAGAAAAGCCGAAACCAACAAAACAACGGCCAAACCAAAAAAAACGGATAAGGCCGACTAAAATTTTTAAAATAAACTTTAATTCAAAGGATTTTATACTTATAATATCTTTGGGCACCTAAAAAGAACGTCTCAAACTTATTATTTTGATAAGTGAGTTTGTTAATGGGAGTTTAACCATGGCACATAAAAAAGCAGCCGGTAGTTCAAAAAACGGTCGCGACAGCAATGCCCAGCGGCGCGGCGTAAAACGATTCGGCGGCCAAAAAGTAAAAGCCGGTAATATCCTCATCCGCCAGCTGGGGACCAGGATTCATCCGGGGGACAACGTCGGAATGGGCAAGGACTATACCCTTTACGCTAAAGTTGACGGTGTTGTGACATTTGAACGGGTCGGTCGTTCGCGTAAAAGAGTCAGCGTATACGGCGAGTGAAATTCTTTGATGAAGCAATTATCACCGTTCAGTCCGGCGACGGCGGGCGTGGATGCCTCAGTTTTCGGCGTGAGAAGTACGTGCCCCGGGGCGGCCCGGACGGTGGTGACGGTGGAAAAGGCGGCGATGTTATTTTAACAAGTACATCGCGCCGGCGCACCCTTTACCCCTTTCAATTAAAACGGCAATTTAAAGCGAAAAATGGTGCCCACGGCCAGGGGAAACAAAAAACCGGAAGAAACGGCCAAGATCTGATCATCGAACTGCCGCCCGGCACCCTGGTCAAAGATGCCGATAGCAATGATGTTTTAAAAGACTTTACCGCAGCCGGCGAATCCTATACCGTTGTCCGGGGCGGCAAAGGCGGCCTCGGCAATGCGCGTTTTAAAACCTCTACCAATCGAACCCCCCGGTACGCCCAACCCGGAGAAGTCGGTCAATTTCGCAAACTTAAACTGGAGCTCAAGCTTTTAGCCGATGTGGGAATCATCGGACTGCCCAATGCCGGCAAATCCACTCTGATCAGCAAAATTTCTTCCGCCACCCCTAAAATTGGTGATTATCCATTTACCACGCTGACGCCGACGCTGGGTGTTGTCGAAACCGGATGGGGCGAACCTTTCGTTGTTGCGGATATTCCCGGTCTAATTGACGGCGCGCATCAAGGTGCCGGTCTTGGAACACAATTTTTAAGGCATATCGAAAGAACCCGAATTTTGATTCATTTAGTCGATGCCGGGACCATTGACCCGGCCCATCCGCTGGATGATTATAAGACCGTCAATAAGGAATTAAAATCTTTCAATGTACAGTTGACCGAAAAGCCCCAGATCGTGGTCCTAAACAAAATGGATTTGCCGGGTGCACGAGAGGCGGCAGATGCATTTGCAGCCGCGCTGGTTACAGAACCGGTCGTTTTAATTTCGGCGATCAAAGAGAAGGGAGTTAAGCAGTTGATTTCTCGAATACTTGAATTACTGGATAAACCCGACAACAGATAACCGGCTATGGTGTGCCCAAATAAACCCGAATTGATCGCAAGCAAGCGTTTGATTTGCGCTTGATTTGTATGGTATTGAAATAATATGCGTATTGGATTATTCGGCGGCACCTTTAACCCCATTCATCGGGGCCATCTGTGGGCCGCATTAGAAGTTAAAAAAGGTTTCAATCTGGACCAGGTCTCTTTAATTCCAGCCGCATTGCCTCCCCATAAAACACCCGGCGCAGTGGCAAGTGCCGATGATCGCCTGGAAATGATCCATCTGGCCATTGCCGATCTCCCCGGAATAATGGTTTCCGATGTTGAATTAAATCGTCCGGGGCCCTCGTTTACGATTGATACGGTTCGACATTTAAAAAAGACGTTTGCAGATGATTCCCGGATCTACCTTATTATGGGGCTGGATGCCTTCCTCGAAATCGATACCTGGAAATCTTACGCCGAGTTGCTTGAACAGATTGCTTTTATCGTTATGGCGCGTCCCGATGCGGATTATCCGGACGCTGATCAGGGCTGGAAAATTCTGGAGAGTTACCTTAAATCGACCCTGTCGGAGGATTATGAATTTTTAACTGCACGCGGCTGCTATACTTCAGAAGGCAAGCAGCCTATTTATATTGTTGATATCGATGCCATGGATATCTCTTCGACCAGGATCCGGCAAAACATCAAAACAAAGAAGACCATCGCAAATCTGGTACCTCCCGAGGTGGCAGAATTCATTCAATCAAAAGGACTTTATATATGAGCAAAGATGCAGTCCCCTCACTTGACCTATACATTAAAGCGGCTTCGGCCAAGAAGGCCCTAAATTTAGTCGCCCTGGATGTGGCCGAGCTGACCTCCATAGCCGATGTATTTATTATCTGCAGCGGACGGTCGAACCGCCAGGTCAATGCGATTGCGGATTCTATTGTTGCTGATTTAAAGAAACATAAAATCAAGCCCCTCAGCGTTGAAGGAACCGGAGAAGGTCATTGGGTTTTACTGGATTACGGTCATGTGATCATCCATGTGTTTTACGAACCGGTGCGGGAATTTTTTGACCTTGAAGGGCTCTGGATCGATGCCAAACGGATTACAACACCCGGCATGAAGAAGTCGCAAAGCGGAAGTCGGAAATAGCTTAAAAGAAGAATATGTCAAAACTTTTTATTGAAGATGAATGAATCAAGTCGAAGTGGCTCATTCTAAAATCCAAAATCCAAATTCTAAAATCAAAGTGTTCTCTATTGTGAAACACGCCTATGCCTGATATCCAGAAACCCTATTCGATGATCACCGATTTTGTCACCGGAAAAGAGATCCCCAATGTCGGTGCCGAACAGAATCGACAGATGGTTGA
>JASFGZ010000019.1:0-21057 GCA_050123495.1 Desulfobacterales bacterium | reverse complement strand
TTGATCGCAGCTTTTAAATCCTTCCAGCAAGTTAACCGTGATCGGGAAAAAGATGATGATTGCGGCCATCAAAACTTTACTGGCGATACCATAGCCCAGCCACACAACCAATAAAGGGGCAATCGCAAAAACCGGAACTGCTTGAGAGGCCACCAAAAATGGTGCGATCGTATTTTCCACCGAAGGATGGGCAAACATGACAACTGAGAGGGGTACGGCCACAGCCAGTGAAATAAGTATCCCGATGAGCACTTCCAATGCCGTTGTCCCGGCATGGGGAAGCAAGAGGCTGGCCTGGGATATCGCTACACTGATGATTTGAGTCGGCATGGGTAGAATAAAATCGGGAATCGCCAGGCTCCTGCAGGCCATTTCCCAGGCGGCCAGAATCGTAAGCGCGCCTGCAAGTGCAATTAATCTAGGGTATTTCATTTTCGAGCTCATCCTGTAAACGGTCTAACACATGTTCTTTAATTTCAATTAACTCCGGATCCTTCAGGCGACGGGGTTTGGGGCCGCTCAAATGTAAGTGCTCCAAAATTCTCATCGGCAATTGGCCCATGACCAACACTTCATCCGCCAGCATAAGGGCCTCATCAATATTGTGAGTGATCATTAAGATACTTTTGTTGAATTCGCTTTGAAGCAAAAGGAGCAAAGACTGCAAACTGGTGCGGGTGATCGCATCGAGAGCTGAAAGCGGTTCGTCCAGCAAAACGAGTTCATGCTCAAACATCAGGGTTCGGACCAGGGCACAGCGCTGGCGCATACCGCCGGAGGTTTCTGCGGGCAGATAATTTTCAAAACCTTCCAATCCCAGACGCTTAAAAAGTCTCTGGGCCTTGGCATGGGAGGTGGTCATATCAGAGCCGGCAATCGTTGCCGGAAGCAGCGCATTGTCGAGCAAAGTAAACCAGGGAAGCAGTAAATCCTTTTGCTGCATATAGGCAGCCTTTTTCCCCAGGTGCGGCAAGCTTTTTTCGAGCCAATAAATCTCTCCGTCTTCTCGCGGCAAAACCCCGGTGAGTAAGTTAAACAGAGTACTTTTGCCGCAACCGGATGGACCAATTAAAATCGTAAAGCCTCTGCGGGGGACAGTGAGGTTGAAATTTTCGAATACAACGAGGTCGCCGAAATGTTTGCTCAGGCCTGAAACTTTCAGCATTTTGAAGTTCCTCCGAACCAGAATTTTACCGGAGGATGAGGAAGGAATACCGTCTTGATCATATCAACTTCCCTGCGCCGGCATGATCCGGATCAGGTTCCAGGGGTCGAGGCACCAAGCCTCCTCTCAGCCGATTTATTCCGGCTCCCCCAGTGACTTTGCTTTCATTGCTACCATTAAATTACTTTATTGTCAATTTATTACCTGAATCAAGTTTGTTGAGGCGGGCTTCGAATTCGGCATTGCGGTCATCCAGATTGCGGGTTAATTCTTCCAGTTCCCCAAATAGCCGGTCGATGGTTTGCTGGGCAGCATGCAGGGCCCGGGAAATCTCGGTGATCCGGGATCCATCCTGATCCTGTGCGGCCTGCTGCATGGTTAGATTCAGACGGCCCCGTTCGGCTTCTTCATTTTTTATCTGGTTTTCTACCTGGATGATGCGCTCCTGGAGAGGCTTTAAGATGCGAGATCGCTCGGAAATAATTTCCGATCTTTGGCGTCGCAATTCCTTTTTTGTTCGTTTTGGGGAAGCCATCGTATTCAAGGTTCGTTGTCGATACCTGCCGGCCGTCATATTTTCATCCTGCCAGCCGCCTTTGTCCAGAAAGCGCTGATAACTGCCATCAAAAACCTCTATGCGGTCATTTTGAAATATAATGAGCCGCTGGGCCAGAGCGTGTAAAAACATTTCGTTATGGGTCACAATGATCACCGTGCCGTCAAAGTTGTCGATTGCGGCCAGCAGGGCGTCGCTGGACTCCATGTCGAGATGATTGGTGGGTTCATCCATCAACAGGAGATTAACCGGGGTCACCAGGAGCTTGCCCAGCATCACCCGGCTTTTTTCGCCGCCGGAAAGGACGCTGATTTTCTTCAGTGCATCATCCCCCGAGAACATCATCGCTCCACAGATGTTGCGGGCATGCTGCAGATCGCCGTCCGGATTCGAAAAAATAATCTCATCCAGTATGGTTCGACTGTCAACCAACGTTTTAATGCCGCTTTGCTCAAAAAAGCCTTTTTTGACCGCCGGATGATAGCGAATTTCGCCGCTCTGGGGCGTGGTTTCACCGATGAGCAGTTTCAAAAGGGTTGATTTGCCTCTTCCATTCGGGCCGACCACACAGATTCGCTCGCCCGCTGCCACGGTGATGTTAAAATCGTGAATCAGAGGTAACGTCCGGTCATAGGAGAAATTTAAATTTTGTACACTGAACACATGTTTGGCGTGAAACGGACTGTTGTTGAAAGAAAAATCCAATATTTTCAATTTTTCCAATTTTTGCTGTTTTTCCATTTTCTGCAGGGTTTTGATGCGAGATTGCACCAAATTGGCCTGTCTGGCTTTGGCTCGGAAGCGCGTGATGAACTGCTCGATTTCCTTGCGCCGACGCTCATCCTTTATGCGGGTTTTCTCATATACCTCTTCATCCACGGCGATCAGATCATAGTACTTGGCCGTGTGGCCTTCAATTTTGCGCACCATGAGGCGATGAATTCCCATGGTATGGGTGACAATTTTATCCATAAAACTGCGATCATGGGTGATCAGCATCACTTCATGGGGCCAGCCTTGCAGGAATTGTTCGATCCAGCGAATGGAGGTGATATCCAGGAAGTTGGTGGGCTCATCCAGCAGCAAAAGGTCCGGTTCGGAAATCAACGCCTTGGCCAGATTCAACCGTACCTGATATCCCCCTGAAAAGGCCTTCGGAGGTCGTTGGAATTCCGCAGGGTTGAAGCCGAGGCCGGCAAGGATCTTTTCAGCTTTCCAATGATGATCTGTTAGTGTCTCAGGCAGAGCCGAAATAGCCTCGGCCAAAATCGTATCGTGGCTAAATTCAAGACGCTGGCTGACATAACCGATGCGATAATTTTTTGGGATGATGATAGCGCCTGAATCGGGATGTTCTTTTCCCAGAATCATCCGAAACAGAGTCGTTTTCCCGTGACCGTTGCGACCCACAATGCCCAGTCGCTCTCTTTCATTGAGGGCAAAGCTTATGCCTTCAAACAGGATCAGGTCCCCATAGCTTTTGTGTAGATTTTCTACCCGAATCATGACTGGAAGCGGAAAAATGCCTGAAATTATTCGATAGCGAACACAGATTTATTCAGATAATCACAGACTACTGTTTCTATTATTTAGGTTTTAATCACGAAAACACGAAAGTTTAAAAGCACGAAAAACGAATTAATTGCTTCTATTTCGTGTTTCTATTGTTTCGTGCTTTCGTGATAATTTGAATTTTTTATCTGAGAGCATCCGTGTGTATCTGTGTTCACCTATTTTTTACGCCGGTTCAATCCGCCGGAGGCGGACGCAACGGACTAAACGGATAACCTTTTTTGCTATGGGCGTCAATGGTCAATTGTGGCGTTTCTTGAAACCGGGCGCACATTTTGCTATGATCAGCTCAAATTCAGTTAATAAATTGCCCTGTTTTTTAAAGGCTTTTGGCGAGGTGTAAAAGCCGCTTTATGCTTGACAAAATTGCCTTACTTAATATGTTATAAGCGCCAATATCAGGGAGGTCAAATATGTCAGAGAAAAACGAAGAAAAAAAAGATTTTGTAGTCAAGGACCGCAGGATTTTCGCAGAAGGAAAGCTGGACGCTGAAGAGAAAGAAGAAAAAGAAGAGAAAGAAGAGCAAGAAGAGCAAGAGACTCCGCCTGTAGACGCGGAAAAAGAGGCGGCAACCAGTGAAACCGGCGAAGAACCGACGGATGAAGCAGAGGAACCGCCACTTCAATTTCCGGAAATCAATTTTCCAACTTTTGTGGCGTCGTTGAATGCTTCGGCACTATTGCATTTAGGGGCGATAGAAGATCCCTCCTCCGGCAAGAAGAACAAAAACCTGCCGATGGCCAAACAAACGATTGACATATTAAGCATGTTGCAGGAAAAAACCAAAGGGAATTTAAGCCAAGAAGAAGAGAACATGTTGAAAAATATCCTTTATGATTTGCGAATTATGTATGTCAAAGAGAAACAGTAAATTCGCCCTTATTCCTCCCATCTGTAAATATCCTCTTTCGGCAGGATCTCTTCCTACCTGACGGTTATGTCTTTTAAGATAAGGATTGATCCTATGAATCAGATGCACCGCTTCAATAAAAGTGTGAGGCCCAAGATCAAAATTGCGTTTTCTGGGGTCCTCATTGCATTTGTAACAATCGTTTGTGATATTTCACCATCGCACCGAACGAATCCTTTTAAAGATGTTCAGGCCGTTATAAAGAATCTGCCTTCCCTGGTGGTCTCAGATGCTGAAGCCGCAACCATTACGATTGAGATGGTACCTGAAAGTTTCAGCTTTCTGGCTGAAATGGCAAGTCCCGCGGTTGTCAATATTCGGGCCGTCAGGACCGCTGAAGGCGGAGGGCAGGTATTTCGACAATTTCAAGAGGAGCCATTCGGAGAAGAAGATCGAATGCGGGAATTTTTTGAAAAATTCTTCGGCCGGCAGCCTGACAGGCATTTCAAACAGCGCAGTCTTGGGTCCGGATTTATAATCGATAAGGCGGGTTACGTGGTTACCAACAGCCATGTCGTCGAAAATGCTGACGAGATTCAGGTTATCTTGAAAGACGAAAAGGTTTATGAGGCCAAAATCATCGGCCGGGATCCCAATACCGATATTGCGTTAATCAAGATCACATCGGATGATAATTTTGCAGTCGTGAAAATAGGCGATTCCGACGCGCTGGAGATCGGGCAGTGGGTTGTTGCGATTGGTAATCCCTTTGGTCTTGAAAATACGGTTACGGCCGGAATCGTCAGTGCCAAGGGCCGAATACTGAATTCGGGGCCTTATGATGACTTTATTCAAACAGATGCTTCGATTAATCCAGGAAACAGCGGTGGGCCGCTTCTTAATATGGATGGAGAAGTCATCGGCATTAATACCATGATTTTTGCAGGCGGCCACGGGATCGGTTTTGCCATTCCCATCAATTTGGCCAAAAATGTGGTGGCGCAACTTAAAGAAAGTGGCGCGGTAACCCGGGGCTGGCTGGGTGTGAGTATACAGGATGTTCCCAATGATCTGGCCGCGTACTTTGGTATTGAGGAACACAGAGGGGCGCTGATTGCCGATGTGATTCCCGGAGATCCTGCAGATATGGCCGGCATCCGGCCAAAGGACATCATCGTTGAAGTGAACGGCCAAAAAGTCGAGGACAGCCGTGGACTGCTGCGGCTGGTAGCCGGTTTAAATGTAGGCGAAACAGCTGCTGTAAAAGTGTTGCGCGATGGCAAACTAGAGAATTTTCAGGTCACGGTTGCCAAACGAAATGATGAAACCCGAACCGCCAAAAAAGAACCTGTAAAGAGCGATGCTGAACTGGGGATACAGGTTGCCGATCTGTCATCGGATACCGCCCGGCGGTATGATGTATCCGACACGGAAGGCGTGATTCTGGTCGGGATCAAATCCGGGAGCAGGGGCGAAAATGCCGGATTGCGAGTCGGCGATGTTATCAAAGGCGTAAATCGGAAGGAAGTTAATAATGTTGATGATTACAAACGAATCGTCGACGATTTGAAAACGGGTGACCCGATTGCCATGCTGATCAAAAGACGAAGCCGTGGTTATTTGGCGATACGGCTGGAAAAATGAAAATTCTTTCACCTGCCAAAATTAATTTTTTTTTACACGTGCGCGGGAAACGTCCTGACGGTTATCATGAATTGTTCTCCCTGATGTGTCGTATCAATCTTTTCGATAATATTACGTTGCAGATCGGCGGCACCCATGAGGATGGCGTGGAGATTTATTGCTCACATCCGGAGGTTCCAGCCGATGCGACCAATCTTGCATATCAAGCCGCCCGTCTGTTTCAAAGACAGCTGAATACCGTTCAGGGCGTTAAAATCCATCTTGAAAAACATATTCCGGTGGGTGCCGGTTTAGGAGGGGGCAGCAGCAATGCTGCCAGTGTTCTGCTGGCATTAAATACCTATTATGGGCACCCTTTTTCACCGAGCGATCTCATGGAAATGGGGCTTAAGCTCGGTGCCGATGTCCCTTTCTTTATTTTTCAAAAACCGGCAATCGCCACCGGCGTCGGTGAAAAACTGGAAGCATTTGAAGGCGACTTGCAGTACCATATTTTGTTATTATATCCCGGATTTAGCGTTTCAACTGCAGCGGTATATCAAAACCTGAATTTGGGATTGACAAAAGATAAAAAAAAACCTACAAGCAACCATTTAA
Organism: Desulfobacterales bacterium; assembly: GCA_050123495.1. Taxonomy (GTDB): domain Bacteria; phylum Desulfobacterota; class Desulfobacteria; order Desulfobacterales; family JAHEIW01; genus JAHEIW01. The sequence goes on along the minus strand of JASFGZ010000019.1, from coordinate 14,672 downwards.
AACCAAACAGGTTCAATTTAGCGGATCATTTAACCAATGATCTTGAGCAGTTTACGGCTCTCAAATATCCTGAAATTGGTTTGGCCAAAGAAAAACTGTTAAAACTGGGAGCAGTCGGTGCGCTGATGAGCGGAAGCGGGCCAACAGTTTTCGGTCTTTTCGACAATACCGATACGGCAAAAGCAGCCAGGCAGACACTGAGCGGTGATAATGTAGGTAAAGGTTTGCAGCTGTTTCTCGCGGATCCGATTCTAGATGCAGATTTTAAACTAATCGATCTCTGAAAGGACCTGCCGGCCGTTAAGGTATTGTTCGAACTCCGGGACAACGCAGCTGATTATGCCGTTCAGAATTTTGGGGCGTCGCCAAGCGGTAAGGCACAGGGTTTTGGTCCCTGCACTCGGAGGTTCGAGTCCTCCCGCCCCAGCCATAACAGTACGATTCGAAACTCGTTTAATCAGGGTTTTACCCTTTTATTAGCTAGTGGGTAGTCCTCAGATCAAATGTTGGAATATTGGAATGTTGGAATAATGGGTAAATAAACTGGGAGAATTTGATAATATTTTGATTAAATCAAGAATGCCCATCATTCCACCATTCCATTATTCCAATATTCCATTTGCGGAGTCGTTATTAGGGCCTTTTTTTATGGCATCAAAATTTGAAACCATTATCTAAAGAGCGCGATGAATTAATATGGAAGGTATATCGATCTTTACGGGAAATTCGAACCCTGATCTGGCAAATAAAATATGCGAATATCTGCACCTGCCTCTGGGTAATGCCCAGGTGAAAACGTTCAGTGACGGTGAGATCCAAATTGAAATTGACGAAAACGTTCGATCCAAGGATGTTTTTGTGATCCAATCCACCTGCGCGCCGGTAAACGACAACCTGGTTGAGTTGTTGTTAATGATTGATGCACTTAAGCGTTCTTCGGCAATAAGAATCACTGCGGTGATACCGTATTTTGGTTATGCCAGGCAGGATAAAAAGGTCGCACCCCGGGTTCCCATCAGCGCCAAACTGGTTGCGGATATGGTGACCGTTGCCGGTGCGAACCGGGTGATTACCATGGACCTGCATGCCGGTCAGATCCAGGGCTTTTTTGATATTCCCGTGGATAATATCTTTGCGGCGCCGCTGCTGATCGAATACATCCGCAGTAATTTCAATGATAATCTTGTCATCGTTTCACCGGATGCCGGCGGGGTTGAAAGAGCCCGGGCATTTGCCAAACGGCTGGATGCGGATCTGGCAATCATCGATAAACGGCGGTCTGCTCCGAACCAGGCCACAGCGATGGCGGTCATCGGCGATGTCCGCGATAAAGTGGTGGTTATCCTCGATGATATGGCCGACACGGCCGGCACCCTGACCGAGGCGACCCATGCCCTTAAAGCGGAAGGGGCCCGAGAAATTCATGCCTGCTGCGCCCATGCGGTGCTTTCCGGGCCTGCAATTGAACGGATCGTAAATTCGAGTATTAAAAGCCTGGTGGTCACCGACACGATTCCATTAAACGAAAATGCCGCCGCCTGCGGCAAAATCGTTGTTATTTCTATTGCAGAACTGGTTGGTGAAGCGATCATCCGCAGCTATCGAGGGGATTCGGTAACGTCTCTGTTCGTCTAGTCCCTGAGAAGAATATGCTATGCTTTTTGAGTTAATAAGTTATTAGAGAGATACAATACTTAAAGTACTAAGTTAAATCCGAATATCGAATTTCGAAATTCGAAACAATCTCAAATTACTTAAATTCAAATGATCTAAACAAGATCATGACTTAATAATGATCAATATATCCAGTATGTTGGTCATTGAAGCATTCGAATTTAGAATTTGTTTCGTATTTCGTGCTTCGTATTTCGAGTTTGCCGGACAAGCTGGGACGCAAGAGAAAAAAATGATTATGGTTTCGGCTCGTTTGGATAAATGAAGGAGGACAATTCATTGGAACAGATCGATTTAAAAGCACAGATTCGAAAAACAGTCGGAAACGGCCCTGCACGCTCATTGCGGCGTCAAGGCAAGATGCCCGCGGTGCTTTACGGGCCGAAAATTGAGCCGGTTTTGCTTTCGATTGATATCAGAGATTTCGAACTCATTTTAAAAGAAGCAAGTGTCGGTTCCGTTTTGTTGAATTTGCAGATTCAAAACGGCAAAACCTATACCCGGTCCGCGATGGTTAAGGAACTGCAAACCCACCCGGTGACCGGTAAATTTCTGCACGTTGATTTCTATGAAATCGATATGCAAAACAAGATTACCGCTAAAGTCCCGATTGTTGCCAGGGGCAAATCAATAGGTGTGGAAGTGGGTGGACTGCTGCAGTATGTTCGCAGAGAACTTGAGGTACTTTGTCTCCCAACCGCAATTCCGGAGGCGATAGAAGTCGATATTAGCGACCTAGATATCGGTGATTCGATTCACGTGGAAGATATTTCGCTATCCGGCGACATCGAGATTCCGGCCGAAACAAATTTTACGGTTGTAACGATACTCGCACCGAAGGTTGAAGAAGTCGTCGAAGAAGAAGAGCTCGTAGAAGGCGAAGAGTTAGAAGAAGGCGAAGAAGCTGCCGAAGAGGCTGCTGACGAAGAGGCACCCTCGGAAGAAGCCAAAGAAGATTAAATTATCCGGCAGGCTGGGAAGCCTGCCCCACAAATCAATTCGGGATGATGTGGTGCAGGCTTTCCGGCCTGTTGCATAATCGGCCCTGGGGCCAGAGGATACGAACTGCTTGCCACAAAAGCATACGCGCCTGATTATCGGGCTTGGAAACCCCGGCATTCAATACAAATACACCCGGCACAACACCGGGTTTATGGTGGTCGATAAGCTCGCCGGGGACTTCGGTATTTTACTAAATAAAAGCAAGTTTGACGTCCGCTACGGGCGCGGGATCATTGAAGACCATGATGTGATGCTGGCCAATCCGATGGCCTTTATGAACCTAAGCGGCCCGCCGGTTCAAAAATTGGCTGCATATTTTAAAATACCCGGCAGGGATCTGATGGTCATTCACGACGACATCGACCTTGCTTTCGGAAGATTAAAAATAAAAGAGAAAGGGGGGCATGCCGGACACAAAGGTCTCAAATCGATTATCAATGCTGTTGGCGTAAACGAATTTGTGCGTCTTCGCGTTGGTGTTGGGCGTTCCGATACGGGACGAGGGGTTACGGATCATGTTCTGGGGCCCTTCAGCGATGATGAGGCCAAGATATTGGACACGATCCTTAATCAGGCTCGGGATGCGGTTGTAACGATTCTGACTGAAGGCAGCAAAGTTGCAATGAATCGGTTTAACAAAAAAGAATTATGATTAAAAGCGAAACGTTAACACTTTAAATGGAGGAGAGGATGAATTATTTATCGTTAATCTGTACTCTGGTGGGTGCTGCAGGCGTGCTTTTTTCCATCATCATTGCGGTTATCGTAAAAGGCTCACCGGCCGGAAATGAAAAGATGCAGGAAATTGCCGGCGCCATCAAGGAAGGCGCCGTCGCCTATCTGAATCGGCAGCTGAAGAGCATGGGGATTGCCGGTGCGATAATTTTTGTGATCATCATTATTGCGTTGAATCCAAAGACGGCCATCGGTTTTTTGATCGGAGCCGTTGCCTCTTTTCTGGCGGGATATATCGGCATGCGCGTGTCCGTATTGGCCAACGTGCGCACCGCAGAAGCTGCCAAGGGGGGCCTGTCCAAAGGCCTGTCCATGGCTTTTAAAGGCGGCTCGGTTACCGGGATGATCGTTGCCGGTTTGGCCCTTACCGCAGTTGCCGGCTACTATACGGTTTTGATCGCCATGGGGACCGCAAGCAGAGATGCGGTGATTGCGCTGGTGGCCCTCGGTTTTGGGGGTAGCCTTATTTCTATCTTTGCCCGTCTCGGTGGCGGAATTTTTACCAAGGGGGCGGATGTCGGTGCCGATCTGGTGGGCAAGGTTGAGGCCGGAATCCCCGAAGACGACCCCAGAAACCCGGCGACCATTGCTGATAATGTCGGAGATAATGTGGGCGACTGTGCCGGTATGGCGGCTGACCTTTTCGAAACTTACGCCGTCACCGCGGTTGCGGCCATGCTTCTGGGCAACCTGATTTTTCCGGAGATTGCCATCGCAACGGAATTTCCCCTGGTGCTGGGTGCGATTTCGATCGTTGCGTCCATGATCGCTGTTTTCTTCGTCAGACTGGGTAAAAGCGAGTATATCATGGGCGCTCTGTACAAGGGAATGTTCGGTTCTGCTATCCTGGCGGGTATTGCCTTTTTCTTTGCCGCCCAGCAGTTGATGGGCGGGATTCCTGAAATTTCAATGCTATCGATCTACTTTTCTACCCTTGTGGGTCTGGTACTCACCGTTTTGATTGTTATCATTACAGAATACTACACAGGTATTTACGGACCGGTAAAGGCGGTGGCCAATGCGTCAACCACCGGACACGGTACCAATATTATTGCCGGTCTCGGGGTCAGCATGCAGTCCACGGCAGCGCCGGTGCTGGCCATCTGCGCAGCTATCGGCGTCGCTTACTATTTTGCCGGGCTATACGGTATCGCCATGGCGGCTATGTCCATGCTTTCGATGACAGGGATGGTCATCGCCATTGATGCCTACGGTCCGATTACGGACAACGCCGGCGGCATTGCTGAAATGGCGGAAATGGATGAAAGTGTCCGTGCCGTCACCGATCCGCTGGATGCGGTCGGAAATACCACCAAAGCAGTGACCAAAGGATATGCCATCGGTTCAGCCGGTCTGGCCGCGCTGGTGCTGTTTGCGGCCTACACGCAGGAATTTGTGCTGCATGGCGGCACCGAGGATATGAGCTTTGACCTGAGCAATGTGAAAGTGATCATCGGCCTCTTTATCGGCGGGCTTTTGCCGTATCTCTTTGCCTCGATTGCCATGAAGGCCGTGGGCAAAGCCGGCGGGGCCGTTGTGGATGAGGTCAGGCGCCAGTTCCGTGAAATCCCCGGTATTATGGAGGGCACGGCCAAACCGGATTACGGCAGATGCGTCGACATCGTTACCAAGTTCGCTTTAAAAGAAATGCTCGTTCCGGCCTTGCTGCCGGTTGTCGCTCCGGTGCTGGTCGGTTTTCTGCTGGGCAAGATTGCGCTGGGGGGTCTGCTGATCGGCAGTATTATTACCGGTGTATTTGTTGCCATTTCGATGACCACCGGCGGAGCAGCCTGGGACAATGCCAAAAAATACATCGAAGACGGCCATCTGGGCGGCAAGGGCAGCGATGCACATAAGGCGGCGGTTACCGGCGATACCGTCGGCGATCCTTACAAGGACACAGCCGGACCTGCGATAAATCCGATGATAAAGATCCTCAATGTCGTGGCATTGTTGCTGGTTCCGTTTTTACTGTAAGCCGATGGATCTTAGCGTGTGAATAAACCGAAAAGGGTTGACGCCGGTCGGTGTCAACCCTTTTTTAATTGATTGTTAGCAAAAGGTATGCTATGAAATTCATTAGAAATGGTGAAATTTAGCCATATGTAGAAAAGCTGTCTCCTATTTGAGATAGTTTTTAATAAAATAGGGGTTACCGGTGGGAATATGATAGAAAAAAAGGCCAAAGTAAGCGGAAAATCCAATAAATTAAAGATGCGCACTTTTCAAGTGGGGGATCTTGCCGTCTATCCGGCCCATGGTGTCGGAGAAATCATGGCAATCGAAAGCCGGGTTGTCAACGGAGAAAAACACGATTTTTACATCATGAAGGTCATTGAAAACGGCATGACCATCATGATACCCACCAATAATGTTGATTCCGTGGGATTGAGAGACGTTATCAACAAAAAAGAGGTACCCAAAGTGTACGCGGTGATGAAATCCAGGAAAGAAGCAATGGCCGACAACCAGACCTGGAATCGCCGGTATCGCGAATATATGGATAAAATTAAAACCGGCTCGCTTTATGATGTGGCCGAGGTATTTAGAGACCTGTTCCTGCTCAAACTCAGCAAAGATCTATCGTTTGGTGAGCGCAAGCTTTATGACACCGCTCAGATTCTCTTGGTAAGAGAACTCTCGACGGCTAAAAAAACCGACGAAGATACCATCATATCTGAGATCGAGTCACTTTTTGTTGCAGACAAAGCCGAAAACTAACCCACCCTCCACTGTTCATATCCATGCCCGCCAAAGGTGCCTTTAGTATTCGAGTCAAACCATCCGATCAAGATAAAAGACTGGATGTGTTGGTGACCTCGCAACTTTCCGATTGTACGCGAAGATTTATTGCCGGCCTGATAGTCGCTGGACACATCCAAGTGGACGGCCGGCCTAAAAAACCCGGCTATCGGGTAAAATCCGGCGAAAATATATCCGGAGTTATTCCACCGCCGGTTCCGCCTGTTTCCGTTAAATTTAAGCCGGAACCCATCCCGATTGATATCCTGTATGAAGATGCGCATATCATTGTGGTCAACAAGCAACCGGGGCTGGTGGTGCATCCGGCGCCGGGGCATTTCAGCGGAACCCTGGTCAACGGTCTGCTTTATCATTGCCCTGATCTTGAAGGAATTGGCGGTGAGTTGCGACCAGGTATTGTCCACCGCCTGGATAAAGATACATCGGGGACGATGATTGTTGCCAAAAACGATGCGGCCCACCGCAATTTATCCCGGCAATTTAAATCCCGCCGGATTAAAAAGGAATACCTGGCGCTGGTTCATGGTATTTTGAAAACAACGGCCGGAAGCATCAAGCTGCCCATCGGACGACACCCGGTGGATCGTAAACGAATGTCCACGATCAGTCCCAAGGGCCGGACGGCAGAAACAGCTTGGCAGGTTAAAGACGAATTTCAGGGAGTTACACTTCTATCGCTGAATTTAAAGACCGGGCGGACCCACCAGATTCGGGTTCACTGTGCTGCGCTGGGTCATCCCATTGTGGGAGATAAGGTTTATCGGCCGCGCAAACTGGAGAAAACCATCGCTCAGGACCCTAAACGATCGGATAAGCTTCTGCAGATATTAAAATCGGTTAAACGGCAGATGCTGCATGCCCGGCGACTGAGCTTTACCCACCCGCAGAGCGCTCAGCGCATGTCCCTTGAATCACCCCTTCCACAAGACATGACCAGACTGATAGATTCCATCAGAAAGATAAATTGAATTAACGTGCTTGCTTTTTTCTTTTTTTAGGATATAAAGTGCGGGCAATTGTTAAAAGGCACATACGCGTGGTCAGAAGACAAATATTTGTTATTTAAATTATTTAAAGTTCAGGAGCTGAGAAAATGTTAGGCGAGATACTGCGTTGGATCGGAGATGAAGCCGTTTTACATGAACTTGTTAAGGGATTGCCTGCGATCGGTCTGCTGGGGATAATCGCGGTCTGTATCCTTCTGTTGTCGAAGGGCGCTGATTGGATGATCGACGGCGTGGTTCACCTGGCCCGCCGCACAGGTTTGCCCAGAATCGTCATCGGTGCCACCATTGTTTCATTGGGCACCACCACGCCGGAGGCGGTGGTCTCGGTAATGGCCGCCTGGATGGGAAATCCAGGCCTGGCCCTGGGCAACGGGGTCGGGTCCATTATTGCGGATACAGGGCTGATATTTGGCTTAACCTGCCTGTTGACCCGGGTACCTGTAAATCGATTTATTCTTAATCGAACCGGCTGGGTGCAGGTTGGCGCAGCCACGCTGCTGGTCATCATTGCCCTGATTGCGTTAGCGGTGACGGATGGGGAGCCGATTTTACAGAGATGGATTGGGGGGTTTTTTCTGGTCTTATTGGCGGGTTATATGTATATCACCTATGTCTGGGCCAAGCAGGGTGCTGGTGATGCCGCCGGTGGAGAGGAAGAGGACGATTCTGAATTAATCGGTCTGGGAAAATGCTGGCTGATGCTTTTGGGAGGTCTGTTTTTAGTCGTTCTCGGTGCCCGATTTCTGGTTCCCAGTGCGGCTGAAATCGCTTACCGCATGGGCGTGCCCGACGACGTCATCGCCGCAACCATGGTTGCCTTCGGCACGTCACTACCGGAACTGATGACGGCCATAGCGGCCGTGCGTAAGGGGCATCCCGAAATCATGGTGGGCAACGTTGTGGGGGCGGATGTGTTGAATTGTCTTTTTGTTATCGGGGCGGCGGCGGTCGCCAGGCCGCTGGCGGTGCCGCCCAACTTTTACGCGTTCCACTTTCCGGCCATGCTGCTCATTCTTTACCCTTTCCGGGCTTTTATCTTCATGAACAAAGATGGCCAATTCAAACGGTGGCAGGGGGGCTGGCTTCTGGGTATCTACCTGATTTATCTGGTGTTGCAGTATGCATTTAACATTGGCACCGTCGAGTAGGCCGCATGCAAATAAATCAAGATTTTCCTTGCTTTTGCCGCCATGTATTATATAAAATACCAATCTTTTGAAAATAAGGGATAAAGCTGCAATTTGTAAAAATATCAACGAGAAAGGAGGTGGATGAGCCGGTTTTTTCAAATTTCACCAAAGAAATAAAAAAACTATCGAACCGAGCAAAATGTTGATTTATGAATGGTTGCACGAAACTGAACTAATCCAAGAAGAAGGAGGCGTTGAAAATGAGTAACGGAAATCAGAGGACTCCTGTGCTGCAGAACGAAGATTGGTGGGCCTGTTTCATTGGCTGGTTAATTCTGCTGCTGGCGCTCTGGGGTGTGCTGCCGGGCACACCTAAAATTGCCAAGTGGACCAGCCTTGCAGCGGCCTTCCCGAAGGGGTGGTCGACTCTGGGGACATCAATCGTGCTTATGATCGCCATGGGGGTTCTAACTTTTATCGGCGGCATTTTTATGAAATATGATTTGAAGAATTACATACCCGGCTTTATTGTTCTTTTTGTCCTTACCTTTGTCTCCATGGTCATATCCAAACAGGCCTTTATCAGCAAGTGGGGTATCTCCTATGTTTTGTTTGCCCTGGCTTTCGGCCTGATCATCAGCAATATATTCAAAGTACCCAAGGTCCTTAAAGCCGCCGGGCAGACGGAGTTTTTTATAAAAATCGGTCTGGTCTGCATGGGTGCCACCATCATGTTTTCGGTGGTCCTTAAAGCCGGTGTTTTCGGTGTGGTCCAGGCGGTTCTGGTGGCCACGACCGTCTGGTTCGGGACTTACTGGATCTGCCGCAAATTCAAAGTATCGGAAAAATTCAGCAGCATCATTGCCACGGCGAACGCCATCTGCGGTGTTTCCGCCAGTATTGCAGCCGGCGGCGCCGTCCAGGGGGATCCCAAGGAAGTCAGCTATATGGTTGCCTGGGTACTGGTATGCGCGGTGGTCCTGATTCTGGTGATGCCGCCTATTGCCGTTTGGCTGGATCTGCCCACCAACTGGGGTGGCGCCTGGGTCGGTGGTGTGATCGACAACACCGGTGCGGTGATTGCCGCCGGGGAAATCCTGCGCGATCAGGCCGGCAATCCGAGTAAAGCCGCGGTTAACGCAGCCGCCATGGTAAAGATGGCCCAGAATGTGATGATCGGTCTGGTGGCATTTTTAATGGCCCTGTGGGCGACCATGTCGCTGGATAGAAAAGAGGGGGCTGAGAAACCCGGGTTCAGCGAAGTGTGGTATCGTTTTCCCAAATTCGTCGTTGGGTTTATGATTGCTTCTTTTTTTGTTTCCTTTATCGTCGAGCCTGCGATGGGAAGCAAAGCGGCCAAGGCCGTTTCCGGGGCCTGCAAAAGCTATCGCAGCTGGTTTTTTGCGCTGTGTTTTGTGGCCATCGGACTGGAAACCGATTTTAAAGAGCTGGTTTCCGTCGGCGGCGGACGACCGGCGATTGCCTACTGGATATCTCAAACCGCAAACGCCGTCTGGACCTTGTTTATTTCCTGGATTCTGTGGTCGGGCACCTTCATCACACCGCCAATTCTGCCCGACTAATCGGCGAAACTTTATATAGAAGCTTGAAGGCGTTCTTCTGTGAAGAGCGCCTTCCTTTTTTTCTTTTCCCTTAAAATCATTGCCCGATCAACCCAATCAAACATTTATTTTGAAGTGGTTTCAAAACTCCTGATCAGGTTCAAGGGCTCCCGCTTCATTGAACGGGGAGATGGGGTTTTGAAACCACTTCTAAGCGCTGCAGCCGTCTTTTCTAATTTGACAAGTTGGGTCTTCTGATTTAAAGATTTTAAGGGGTAATATGCTATGGAACAATATAAAATGATCCTGACGGCAGAAGAAAAAATGGCCCGGGAAGTCACCCTGGGAGTCATCGTTACCCGGCCGCTGACAGTCTGGCATTATATAATTCCGGGGATGTTCATCATCGATTTTCTGCGCCGCGGCAGCGCCCTGCGGAAGTATACCCAGACTTTCATGTTTCCGAGAAAACTGGCCATCGATGCAGCCCAGGCCCTTGTTCAGGAAGAGGATAAAACCACGGTGTTTTCCCATATTGAAAACGAAACCCGGGTATGGCTAAATTCGCTTGATTTGTATACCCCGGGACTGCTGCAGGCGCAGCTGGCCGTAATCAAATTGCTGGTCGACCACTACGCCAAACTGCTAAAGGAGGATGCTTACAGCGTTTATGCATTGATTAAAAAGGCCTATGGAAGCCGGGAAGATTTTCAGAGATTTATTGAAGAATTGACGGCTGCAGAAGCCGAAGTGGACCGCGAGCTCATCGCAAAAAAGGGTGAAACGGAGAAATTAAAGGCCAAGATTGAAGCGGAACAAAAACAGCTTGAGGAGCGAAGGGAAAAAATTGTCGAAGAAATTTTTTGAAAACTTTTTCGCGCCAGTCATAATCGGCATAATGGAATAATGGAATGCTGGAATGTTGGAAGCTTGGGTTTAATAGGTAAAAGGTCTAATTTTAGGATCCAAAATATTCAAATCTTATTTTTAATTAAGAAGCATTCCGCTTTCAATACCCACCATTCCACTATTCTAACATTCCATGTTGCTCCATTTAGATACGCGCTTTAGCAATAATTTATTATAATAGGTTATAAAATCTATGCGATGGTTCTTTGCCTTTAGCAACAGGGGGAAAATTGACCGACGATTATTATCAAAAGTTTAAAATCATATTTGAAAGAGAGCGTTCGTTGGCTCAGAGGTTGGCGGCATCGCTGATCCGGCCGAAGACGCTTACCGTATGGGAAATAATGATTCCGGTCATCTTTATCCTGAATTATGTGAAGCTGAAGGAATCCCGAGAGATTTTTATTCAAAACCAGATCTTTACCAAGAAAATGGCACTGGACGCTGCCCTGGACATGAAGAAAAAAGAAACCTCCAAAGAGACGGTTATGGCGCAAATCCAATCTAAAACAAAAGAAATGGTGTCCTCGGTACCGGGTGGTATTTATTCGGATGATATTCGCCGGCAGCAGCTAAAGGAAATGGATTTGCTTGTTGACCATTATACCCGGCTGTTAAATGCTGAAGGCCAAGACTACCCCTCCCTGGTGACCGATGCCTATCAAACCGCCGCCGATTATTCATTATTTTTGGAAACACTCAAATCGGCTGAAAAAGAAGTCATGGGCGCTGCGCAACGGACCCTGGGGGACCAAACCGATCTGGCAACCGCCGCAAAAATCGAATCGATCACTGCAAGTATGAGAGCGGCAGAAGTGAACAACATATTTTCATCAGAATCCCACCCCTGAGATGCTGAATAGCCACGAACAGAATCAAGTCTATCAGCAAGCTTATGTGCCGGAGCATGTTTCCGACTATGTTACCGCTATTTCCGGCAGTGAGCCGTATCTATTTCAAGGCTACCTTTGTTATTTCCACAGAAACCATCTCATTTTTATCGGATATCCTCTGGCAGACAATCCCGCTGAAATTTCGCAGGCATATCAGGCAGCCTGTGAACGGTTTAACCCCCGGACGATCATGCTCGTTGCCGAACAACGATTCCCGCTGCCAGAAGGCAACGAAATTCAGCCGGCAGATCGCTATTATCGACTCATTCTGCCCTTGAAATCCTTGAAGCCAGATGTGGCCTACATGGTGCGTCGCGCTGAAAGGGAACTAAAGGTAAGGGTCGGTAAATTTGGCAGGGCGCACAAAAAGATCATTGAAGACTTTATCGGCAGACAGAATTTAACCGCTGAGCAGATCCATATCTTCAGGCACGTGCAAAACTATATGAAGCGTTCAAAAACAGCATATCTGCTTGAGGCACGCAAAGCGGATCGGCTGGTTGCCTTTTCCATAGTGGATATGGGGTCGGCTCGCTATGCATTTTATCAATTTAATTTTCGATCCGCAAAGATAGCGGTGCCGGGTGCTTCCGATTTCCTTTTTAACGAAATGATTCGATTGGCGCAATCAGAGGGCAAACAGGCGATGAACCTGGGACTGGGCATTCACCCCGGTATTCGCCGCTTCAAGGAAAAATGGGGGGCTGAACCCTTTTTGACGCACAATTCGGTCCTGATTGACAGGAAACCGGCGGTGTTCGGTAAATTGGCTGATAAATTGTAAGTTAGTCAGCGGTTATAGGTTCAAAGGCTCAAGAGTTTCTTTTTTGGTTGGATCGGTTTAATCTGTTTTATTTGTTTAATTAGTTTAGTTGGTTGAATTAGTTAATGAACTGAACCAATTGAACGAATCAGACCAATTGAACCAATGAAACCGGCCCTTAAGGCTTTATCCTGAACCTTTGAACCCAGAACCCACCGATTTAGGAGTAAATCTGATCTGCTTCGGCCATGCGGACTTTTTTGGTAGTCTCTCTTACTTTTTGAAACCATTCTCTGCGGTCCTTTTTCGTTCCCCTGCGCATGGTCGTAATAGCAGCCTGGATAACATCTTCTTCTGCTTTTCGGAGTGTGCTCAGAAAGGTGAGATAATTTCCTTTAGATTGGTATGTTTCTTTAATTATTTCAGGGTATTTTGATTTTTGGGCGTTGAAAAGCGCTAGGTAGTGTTTGATCAGCAGATCGATTTCAGCCAGTTGTTTACGGCGGATTTTTTCGGTATAGAAGCCTTTTTTTTCCTTATCGAGAATTTCTTTGGTTTGGATTTCAATTCTGCGGACTTCCCAGGCCTGTTCTTTGCCCTGGAAGATGTTTTTAGCGGCATTATAAGCCAGATGTTTGGTAAATAGAAAATTTTTGCGTGTAAAATTTAGATCTTTTCTGTATTGATAAATCTTATATAAAAAGACGGGCAGAAGTATGATTTTCCAGTCCAGGGTTACTTTTTTATCGTCCAGAAGAATTTTTGCGATTTGACCGGCCTGGCCAACCTCATGCTTCCATATCGTGCGAAAATTTCCCATGGCGTGCAAGGTATAGAAAACACCATTTTATGTCAAGCTATACAGCGTGACTGCTCGTTAATTACTTAGTTATTAATTGAAAGCCCTATGCTGTCTTTGAAGACAACAATTATAAGTGACTAAAGTGAACTAAAGTTGGAAGTGACTAAAGTTCCGGTGTCGCTTCGCTCCAACATCCATCTGTAGAATAAAATGACAGATTCCTTAACTTTAGTCACTTTAGATCACTTTTCACTTTAGTCACTTGCCTTTAATATGATAGATGATTATCATACCTTAATTGATAATAATTTCGAGCTTTTAACTCAATGTGACAATAAATCATGGCCCAATATTCATTTGATGAAAAACCCATTCTGGTAGCCGGTACCAGCGGCAGCCTGGGGTCTGCGCTGGCAAAACTTCTGGAACATGTGGATCGCAAGATCGCCGCGTTGCGGGATAAGCTGGACGGAAAAAAATCATTGAAAAATAGGCCCTGGCGTCTATTCCAGGTGGAGTCGGCGATCGCCTGCAATTTGAAGTGCGTCATGTGCCCCTGGAGAGAAATCGCTAAAAAGGCCACCGATCGCGGTATCATGGCGCCGGAAATATGGAAGGCGATCCGGCCGTATTTGCCCCAGGTGCAGTCCCTTGATTTTACCGGTGGGGGGGAACCCCTGCTTCAGCCCAGACTGGCCGAATGGATAGCCGATGCCGCAAAGGCCGGGTGTGAAACCGGCTTTTTATCCAACGGGCTGCTGCTCAAAGAAGAAAAATTAAAAGAGATTCTGGATGCCGGTATTGACTGGATTTGCATCTCCATGGATGGTGCCACCGCGGAGACGTACAATAAAATTCGGGTCGGATCCGATTTCGATCAGGTCTGTGATAATGTGGCCAATATTGCCAGGCTGCGAGCCGGCAATATCCCTAAAACCATGATCAATTTTGTTCTGATGGATATAAACGCCCACCAGATGGAAGAAATGGTGCAACTCGCCGCACGCCTCGGGGTGGATCAGCTGAACTTCAAGCAATGCGATGTCATTCGTGGCCGGGAAGGAAAAGGGTTCGGACTTTTTGCTTCCAGGGAGACCGGGGAAATTCGCCGGCTGCAGAAACTGCTGGAAAAAGCCCGCCGCCTGGCTAAGAAATTAAATGTCGAGACCACGGCATTTGCGTTTACCCCGCAGGAATTGGCCGTGTGCGAGCAGGATCCGAGGGATTCCCTGTTTATTGGCTATGACGGTACCGTGGCGCCCTGTATTAATCTCGCGTTGGGAGGGCCGACAACGTTTCTGGGAGAAGAGGTCACCATACCTTCTGTTCATTACGGCAGGCTGCCGGGCGATGATCTGATGGATTTATGGGAAACGGAGAGCTGTCAATTTTATCGGGAAAAATTCCAGGAGAGAGTTGAAAAACACAGCAG
>JASFGZ010000018.1:0-21100 GCA_050123495.1 Desulfobacterales bacterium | reverse complement strand
GTGCTAATGCGGGAGGTGAAAAAGGCCATGATACCCACGAAAAATAAGGCCAGCACGACGGCGATACCCGTAATTTTCCTCTGATCTTTGGAATACCCTATAAACATCTGCCCCACTTCTTCGGGCAAAGTCATGATCTCCGATTTGGGTACGACAATCACGAAATACTGGTCTGCAAACATAGCCGCATATGCCCACAGAGAGTCCACGCCTTTGTAAGGCATATCGAGGTAACCGGATTTCTTGTTTTTGATACGATGAAACAGCTCCTCGATTTCCGGGCTCTGGCTAAATATTACCCCCCCCGACTTCGAACCGGGCTGGGCGATTTTCTCCTGCGAAGAAAGGACCCAGATTTTTTTCTCCTCTGAAGTGGTACTTTTTTCCGCGCCGATAATAAAAGAAGACATTTTTTGAGACCAGCGGGATGCCGTCGTATCTTCCAGGAGAGCGTAGGCGATCTTGATATCCATGGCGGCGACGCCGGCAAACGATCCGTCCGGGTGCCTGAACGGTATCGAAACGGTTAAGGTCAGCTGATGGGTGGTGGCATCTACCATTGTGATCCAGGTAGGGGCCATTGATTTTTTTGCGTTCTCATACCAGGCCCGCTTGCGGGGGTCGTAGCCCGCCGGATATCCGCCGTGGCCCGGGTAAGAAATATGCACCCCGCTTTCCAGGCTGGCATATACCCATATAAGTCCCTCTCCGTAGTCACGGCCGAGGCTTTTTAGCACCGGTATCAAACGCGTGATTCTGGCTATGTCCACGGCTACATCTGCCTTGTTCGTACCCGGGGCCAAAAGAAAATTGGGGTGTTTGCGGCTGATATGCTTATAGGAGACCACGCCGCCTTTGAATTGGATCGGATGATTCTTGGAGACCGCCATATCTTTGGGAGCTGATAGTGGATCGTCAAAATCGGTGGCATAGTACAGCCGGGTTTCAGGCGGCGGTGGTAGCGACAGAGCCAGCTCTGCCTGGGCAGCCAGCCGCTGCACGCACTGCTCGGAAGCGAATTCACCCAGAAGACTGAGTGTGGCGTAGCTACGCGTGGCACGCACCATCTCCTGCCGGACGGTATCTGTAAGCGTATTTTGAGCTCTCTCGGAAATGGTATTTCCCAACCGCTGGGAGGCGTTGTGGGTGATCCAGGTAACTGCCAACAGTGGAACCAGACTGGCAGCTAAAAGAATCAGGAAGTGTTTCCAGCGCAGTTTCATGACCTCTCCCATATTCCGCCTCGACGGCGCTGATAGCTTTATTATTAGATGGAAAATTTCCCACCTATTGAAATATTTTGCTAAAAAGGTGACATCGTCTATCTTGCGCATTTAAATTTGAACAGCTCACCATCAATCAGGCGGGACGTCACCTTCTGATATATTGAGAAACTACCAAATATCAATTTTTCTGGAATAATTTCAGATACCAAAAGGATATAT
Organism: Desulfobacterales bacterium; assembly: GCA_050123495.1. Lineage (GTDB taxonomy): Bacteria > Desulfobacterota > Desulfobacteria > Desulfobacterales > JAHEIW01 > JAHEIW01. The sequence goes on along the minus strand of JASFGZ010000018.1, from coordinate 19,655 downwards.
GCAATTTATCTCATTTCTGAATCTCGTGTCAAACCAAAGGCCCGAAAAATGCGGTTCTGTGGTAATAAAAAGGCAAATCCATAGACTTGGATTCACCCTCCGAAATTGCAGATACTAAATAAGTATCACAAGAATTTTGGTCTTTCAAAAGTTGTGTGTTGTTGGAGATATCACAAGTTTTAGAACTGCAAAGAAGCCTTTGTCACAATGCAGCTATCTCAAGCTAGGTTTTGAAGAAACAACCCATTGTATGTGGAAAAGCAGAGCCCATAGTTGACCCTGCCTTCATCATTGCATTATGCTAAAATGAAATCTCATATTCCTTTTTCTCTTATCCTGTAAGGCACACCCACCAAGGCCTGCATGAACCGCCACGCGATGTCCATGGGTTCCAGACCGCCAAAAGCCGGGATAGTGCCCCGAGCCGCCTCCGACGGCTACGTTGTCGACGTCAGGGCCTCTGGGAACGAAGATTACGTTCAGGTTCTCAGCGGCGCAGTAACCCTTCGCCTGCGCCGCGATCACTCTCGCGAACTGGGTCTGCGGCACCCACTGGAGCTGGACGTGGATTGTCAGGAGATCTCAGGTAGCTGCCCGTTCAAGTTGCGGGGAAAGATCGGTGTGGTGATGGACCAGTCGCCACTGACCATTTTCTAAGCGGAAGACATTGGTGGCGCGGTGGCTCACCTCGACCGGCTTGCCAGCGGCGGTCATGTTCTCGCCCTTCTCCACGCAAACAGTGTAGCCCAAGTCCTTGCCGGCGCGAACAATCAAAGCTTGGCAGGTCACGCGGCCGCCGAGCACCATGTCGGCTTCTTTTTTGAATTGCGCCTTTACCGCAGCCCAGCCATCCATCCGGTCGCCGAATGGGCCTTGGTTGCTGACATCTTCGCCATGCGACCAGATGGCATTCATAGGGGCGAGATCGCCGGTAAACATGGCATTGAGCGCCGCATAAAATTGGTCATTGGCGGCGCGCAACTCTTTTTCAATATTCATGTCAATCTCCTTTGCCCATTATAAAAGCCAAGCTGCATTTCAAATGGCTTAAATTGAACCAGGAATATTGCTTCCAGATGTTTAATTTTTCATCGCTACCATATCATATGAATTGCTGTCAAATTCAATTATATTTGTTTGGCATCTCTTGCCGGAAACCCAAAATATCAATGAACTACAGATACATTGAGAAACTGCCAAATATCAAACTTGATGAAAAAATTGCAGATACCAGATGAATATCTGTAATTTGCCTCGGAATCAACCAATTTTCCAGGGTTTGATCACCTGTGATAAAAATCGAATATCCCCGAAATTTTCAGAATTGATATTTACCGAATCTTTGGTGGTATCAAAGGTTTTAGCAATGCAAAAACGGTTGTGATATTTAAAGTTACCTGCGGTTCAGACTAATTTGACCAGATCCCAAGATATGGTGATATACGCTACCCTAACCAATCCTCCAAAATATGTTTGACCGCACATAATTTAATGAATATATAATTAATATCGACCTAAAGCTCCTGCTACTTTTGACCGTCTCCATCTAATATTTTGTTAAGCTTAGTCTGCCTCTGTATCGCATTTCAAATGACTTCCGACTTAATTCGCTTTTAAATTTTTCATCTGGTTTGGCGCATTAAAAAGACAAGGTGTAACCGAATGTCAGAAAAAGGATTTAAACGCAAGCTTACTGCAATTATAAGTGCTGATGTTGTCGGTTACAGTCGTCTCATGGACGATGATGAAGAGGCCACTGTCCGTATATTAAACGATTACCGATCCGCGATGACCACACTTATCCAACAATACAGCGGTCGAGTGGTGGATACGCCGGGTGACAACCTTCTGGCTGAATTTGCCAGTGCAGTGGATGCAGTGAATTGTGTGGTGGAAATCCAACGGGAGCTTGCCAAACGAAACGCGGAGTTATCCGATGAGCGCAAAATGTATTTTCGCATCGGTGTCAATGTCGGAGATGTGGTTGAGGAGAGAGATCGAATCTATGGTGATGGGGTTAACATCGCAGCACGGCTTGAGGGTCTGGCGGAAGGCGGTGGTATCTGCATTTCGGGCACTGCCTATGACCAAGTCAAAAATAAGCTTCCTTTCAGTTACGAATATCAGGGCGAGCAGACAGTCAAGAATATAAAAGCGCCTCTAAGAGTCTATACGCTTTTAATGGAAAAAGATGCTGATGATTTAATCTCAGATAAAAAGCTCGAATTGCCCAAAAGGCCGTCTATTGCTGTGCTTCCTTTCGTCAACATGAGTGGAGACCCGAATCAAGAGTACTTGAGTGATGGAATAACTGAAGAGATCATTACGGGTATATCGAAAATTCCAAAGATGTTTGTAATTGCCCGCAATTCAACGTTCACCTACAAAGAGAACCCGGTAAAGGTCCAAAAAGTGAGCGAAGAACTGGGCGTGCAATACGTTCTGGAAGGGAGTGTTCGTAAGGCCGGAAACCGGATACGAATCACAGCACAGCTCGTGGATGCTATCGTTGGGCACCACCTGTGGGCGGAGCGATATGATCGTGATCTGGGCGACATATTTGCTTTACAAGATGAGATCACTATGAAGATCCTAACTGCTTTGCAAGTCGAGCTGACCGACGGGGAGCAAGCCCGTGTCGCCTCAAAGGGGACGAACAGCCTCGAAGCCTATTTGAAATGGTTACAGGCGCATGAGTTTTATCTGCGCTTAAACGAAGATGATAATACGCTGGCCCGGCGGTTATCAGAAGAAGCGATCGCCTTGGACCCAGATTATGCAGCAGCGTATACTACTTTAGGCTGGACTCATGCCATGGATGCCAGGGCTGGTTGGGGCGAATCTACCAAGCACTCGCTGGAGCAAGCCGACAAGCTTGCACAAAAGGCAGTCGCACTAGATGATAAGCTGCCGGAAGCCCGCCAGTTATTGGGGCTGCTTTATCTTATGAAATGCCAGTATGAGAAATCCATTGCCGAGCACGAGAAGGCAATCGCTCTCAACCCGAATCAGGCTGACAACCACGCGCTCTTGGGGATGTCTTTAGTATTTGCTTGCAGGCCGGAGGAAGCCATTGTTTCGCTGAAAAGGGCAATCCGTCTCAATCCTATTCCACAGAGCTATTACTTCGTAAAGTTAGGTCGAGCCTATCGTATAAAAGAGCAATATGAGGAGGCGCTGGCATCATGCAAAAAAGCCCTTGATCAAAACCCCAAGGATTTGTTTGCTTACGTTGATCTTGCTGCCATTTATATATTGATAGGTAACGAAGAGAGTGCGCGCGTTGCTGCCGCAGAGGTCCTTAAGAAACATCCTAAATTTTCAATCAAGCATTTTGTAGAGAGCATTCCGTTTAAGAAGCAATCAGAAAATGAGCTCCTGATTAACGTGCTCCGAAAGGCGGGGCTGAAGTGACGTGAGGCAGCGCGCTTATAAATTGTAGCTTTGCAAAGCACTTCCAAAGTTTCGATAGCTTACCAGAAAAGAAAGTATCACCGAACTTGTGATTTATGGAGAAACCAACAAATATCAAACTTTGAGTCCAATTTGTGCTTAATACCTAAACCTATTTCTATGGCACCTTGCCTTCAAGAATTTCTACCAATTTCGATTTGTCGATGTTTCCTCCGGAGATGATGCAAACCACCTTTCCGCTGCCCGCTTTGCCTGTAAGCGCGGCAGCTGCAGATACCGCTCCGGCGCCTTCAGCAATGATACAATTCCGTTCAGCCATAATTCTGATTGCTGAAGCCACCTGCTCCAACGCCACAACCAATGAACCGTCAAGCAGTTCACTCGCCAACCCCCACATTCCCGGAAAGAGATATGGAGCGCTAACACCATCTACAAAACTGGGCGTATGATCAATCTCAACAGGCTTTCCGGCAGCAAGCGAAGCTGCCAAAGGGGCGCCAGAGTCGACCTCGCAGGCGTACACCTTAATATCAGGCTTTAGAGCACGCAAGCCGGTCGCAACCCCGCAACTAAGACCACCTCCACCGTATGGGATGACGACCGCATCGACATCAGGCAGTTCCTCGAGAATCTCTAACCCGATGGTGCCATGTCCGGCCCTCACCGCTGGTTCACTAAAATCATCGAGAAACAAGCCCTCCATCCCTCCATAGCTTCGTGATTGAAAGATTTGCATCCAATCATCATAGGGCGCGAAAACAATACGCGCACCGAGGCGTTCGATTGCGGCAATCTTAGTCTTTGGCGCTGATTCAGGAACAACGACCGTGCATTTCACTCCTAATAGCCGAGCATACCAGGCAACCCCTTGTGCCCAATTTCCGGCACTGGCAGTCCAAACGCCTTTCTGTAGCTGCTCCTTTTTAGTCAATAGCATTGCGTTACCTGCGCCACGCAGCTTAAAAGATCCGATGGGCTGTAAGTTCTCTAGTTTCAGAAAAATTTCTGCCGGTGAGTCATCGGTGTTAAGGGGGACAATGGGGGTGCGGAAAACTGTATCAGCGAGACGGTTCTTTGCTTCTTGAATTTCGCTTAATGAGATAGGCTCGGCAGTAATCATATTTTGTACCTCCTTTTGCAAAGGTAATAGCTGCATTCAAGTAATGTTCAATAAGAAAGGAATTTGTTATCAAAATAGCTTTAGGGAACGATTTTTACCGGCCGAACCCCTTTGGAAATTGATTCCCGTTTGGGAATATCTGATCCCACCGGGCAGGCATTGATGCATAATCCACAGCGAAAAGTGTAGCCGTTACGCCCCATATGCGGAAGTCCGCGATCCTGATAATAGGAGCAACCCGGTTTATCGATATCGGTTCCTTTCCAAACCACTGTCCTCATAATGGATGGATCGTTCTCATAATCATTGGGGATTAAATTCTTCGGGCAAATGGCTATACACGCAAAGTTGCATTCGGGCGTCGTTTTTTCACAAAGGTTTAATGACAGGGGGTTGTCCACTACCAGTTTGGCATCGGTCAGCAACTGAGCAAAGCGCTGACGGGGACCAAATTGAGGGGTTAACAAAAGATTGCTCAAGCCGAACTCGCCCAGGCCGGCCTGCACCGCTGCATGCTTATGGGATAGGACCCCCTTTAAAGAGTTCAAATCATAGGGATCCGACGCATGAACAGGCAATGCCAGAAATCCTCTCTCTGTCAAAAACCGCCCAATTCTCAGCAGCGCCTGGTCCAGTTGATTGTTCATCATGATCATCATGCGGCTGTACATGGCACGAATTTCAGGCAATCCATCAATTAACGTATCCGACCAGCGAAGTGCCATAACAATACTCGTGTTGCATTCCGCCAAAAGATCTGTGGGGCGATGGTATCCTTTCGGAGTGAGTTCATCGAGTTTATCGGTGGATGCGATACCGACAAGATCCATACCTTGATCAAGTACAAATTGTTTAACTTCATTTGTCAGTCCTTGCATTGCTACCTCCAGATCGTTCAGTTTCAATTTTAATCTATTGTTTTAATTCTGGTCATCTTTAAAATTGTTGCTAAGAACCCATCATCTCATTATGGACACAGTTATGCTTGATCATCCTCCCCGTTCCAGGGCTTTAGCCGGGGAATCCAACGCGGAACATGCGCCTTATATTCCCGATAGTTATCGCCGAATCTTTTTTCCAGACCCTTTTCTTCTATAAACCGAAAATAGATTGTACTGCTGATAAAGAAGACCACCATCCAGACCGCTATCGGCCAGGATTGGAACAATATGGCTTCAGCTAAAAGGATGAGCAACGCGCCGGCGATCATCGGGTTTCTCACATGTCGGTAGGGACCGCGAATAACCAATTTTCCAGGAGGATCCCAGGGAGCGGGAGTGCCCTTGCCAACTTCCTTAAATAACTTCACCGTCCAGAACGCCAATCCAAGACCAACACCGGCAGGTAAAAGAGCGAGCCAGAACAAAATCTGATGAGGAGACGCGAGTTCAAAAGAAGCGCCTAAACTTTCAGATAGTGTGAGAATAATGGCAGGAACAAAAACAAGTGCCGTGCCGGGTAACACGATAAGGGCTATGATAAGTCCCATTCATGATTCTTTCTCGTCATGGAGCCTTGTCGGTATCATATATGCTGATCCATCCCCGGTTTTCCTTATAAACCACCTCAAACCACTTCACTTTGAATGTCCCGATCGTATAATCCTCGGTGCCTTCAACGTTTAAAACGGTTCCGTGGGGTATCCGGGTGATGTGCTTATCCGGTCCGCAACCGGGATGCGGGCAGAGCCTGGCAACCGTGCCGGCTGTAACGATGGTTATTTTATCGTTCAGGTTAACTTCACCGGCCAGGGCACTCGACGAATCAATCGCCGGAATTATCACGACAGAACTTAGCAGGGTAAAAAAACAGATGAAGATTTTCATAGAGAGGTGACTTTTATATGTACAGATATAGTTAAAATAAACCGTCGTTGTTTCGTGACAGAGTCTTTTCTTTCCAATATGTCTTAACACTCAACTGTTTTTTGTGCAATCAGAGAAGCTCACACCCCCAAACTGCGATACTTCAAAACATGTCTTGACATTTGTACATTGTATACCGTATACAAAAACCGTGTCGAACCCACGCTGAATTGCATTGGCGGTTCTGAAACAAACGCCTCATAAATTTTGACCCCCAGCCTTGATATTAATGGAGAAGATCATGGATATTTTCAAGGATCTCACCGTGGTATCTCTGGAACAGGCAACGGTTTTGCCCTATCTAACCTACCGTCTGGCCCATGACGGAATGAATATCATCCGCCTGGAACATCCGGTTTACGGAGATCCCAATCGATTCATCGGTGAAAATGTTCTCAATGAAAAACGGATGAATTCGTATTTTTTGTGCATCAATGCCGGCAAAAAAGCGCTGACGCTGAATCTCGCCGATGATGCCGGCCAAAAGATATTCCGCTCTTTAATTCAAGAGCTAAATGTGGATATTTTTGCCACCAATCAACTTCCAAAAAATTACGAGAAACTGGGGATCGATTATGAGAGCATGAGATCCTTGAAGGCGGATATCATCTGGCTGGGCGTTACCGGTTTTGGCCCCGACAGTAATGAGGCGGCCTATGACCCGATATTGCAGGCCAGATCGGGCTTAATGGATCTGACCGGCGAGGCCGAGGGAGATCCTCAGGTCCTTGGTATCCCCCTGCCCGATATGGGCACCAGCGAGCATGCTTATGGGCTGGTGATGAAAGCGCTTTACAAACGCCAGGTTACAGGAGAAGGCAGTTGTATTAACATGGCCATGTTTGAATCTTCCGTATCGTGGCTAACAGTACCCATCACACTGACCGGTAGTTTCGGAAAAACCATCACCCGCAGAGGCAATACGCATGAATTTTTTGCGCCGGTATCTGTTTATCAAACCCGGAATGGATTTGTTTATCTGGCCGTCGGCAACGACCGTCAATGGAAAGCAATCGTTTCCCAGGATATCTTTAAATCCCTGGACAAACCGGCGTATGAAAAAAATGCGGGCAGAATTCAAGACGTTCAGAACCTGAATCAGGCGATCAATGAAATCACAAAAAATCACTTTTCTGAAAAACTGATTGAATTGTTCACGACCATTACGGTTCCAATCAGCAAAATCAAAACTGTAAACGAAGTCATCGAAGACCCTCTGGTAGATAGAAAACTGTTGTTTTCACAGGATTCTGTTACCGGCAAAAGAATAACACTGGCGCCGCCGCCCAATATGACACCGTTTCTTGAACAATCCGATCGACAGCTTTCATTTCCGCCGCGTTTCGGAGAGCAAAACAAGGAAATATACGGCAGGTTGGGTTATTCGGAAGATGAGCTTGCCCGTTTGAAAGAAAATGGCATTATCTAACCCGAATTTTACGCAAGCTGGGGGATCGATCATGAGGAAAAAGGCTGAATTAAACGATTTAGATGTCGGACCGCTTCAGGCTTTTCAGGAACGAAAGTCCTTGGGAGAGCATGTTTTTGAAAGCCTCAAACAGGCAATTATCCAAGGAAATATCACAGCCGGAGAATGGCTGGTTGAAAGTCACATTGCCGAAACTTTAGGAATCAGCAGAACGCCGGTGCGAGAGGCGATTCACAAGCTTGAGCGAGAAGGTCTGATCGAACGGCAACCGAGAGGCGGATTTACGGTCCTGGGTTTAGACCGTAGCGATATCGAAGAAACTTTCGGGATTCGCAGCGTGCTGGAGGGGTATGCCGCCCGGTTGGCAGCTGAAAAACATAAAAAAGAAGAATTGGAACCGTTGGAAGCGAAAATTAAAGAATTTCAAAAGGCCCTGGATCGAAAAAAAATGAATGATCTGCCGGTGATTAATACGGAATTTCACGATTTGCTCTATGCTTTGAGTAAAAGCCCTAAACTCATCAGTATCATCAATGGCCTGCGCGACCAGATATACCGCTATCGAAAGATGAACCTTAAAGAGGAAAAATTTGCGACTACCAGTAACCGGGACCACATACAAATGTTGCAATCCATTCGCAAGCGTAATGCTGAAGGTGCGGAGCGGTTGACAAGGGAGCATATCTTGAGGGGTCGGGAAATCGTATTAAAGGAATTTGACCGGCAACGATCAGATCAGAGAAAAGAATAATAGAGGAAAATTCGACATGACCGCAAACAAAATAAAAATACTGATCGGCAAACCCGGGTTAGACGGACATGATCGCGGTGCAAAGGTTATCGCCCTGGCATTAAGGGATGCCGGTATGGAGGTCATCTATACCGGACTCCACCAGACCGTTGAGCAGATTGTCAGAACTGCCGTACAGGAAGCCGTGGACGTTGTCGGACTGAGCATCATGTCCGGTGCGCATCTTCCAATCTGCCAGAAGCTCTTAGAGATAATGCAAAAAGAAGGGATTGGTGAGGTTCCGGTAGTTGTCGGAGGCGTTATTCCCAAACAGGATATTACCAAGTTAAACGAACTGGGAGTCGCCGGTGTTTTTCCCGGCGGGACACCTTTTGATGAAATTGTGGCCGGCATTAATGAAGTGGTCAGGTAAATGTAAAATTTTTTTAAAAAGTGCGCTAAAGTGAGAAGTGATCTAAAGTGACTAAAGTTAAGGAATCCTGTCATTCGTAAAAAAGATGGCGCATAGCGACACCTAAACTTTAGGCACTTTAGCTCATTTTAGTTCATTTTAGGCACTCTTAAGGAGCCATTATGGGCGTCGCAAAATACATTAAAGATGAGAAAGATGCGATTAAGGAAGTCATCTATCAATCCGGCATTAAAGTTAAACCGGTATACACGCCGAAAGATCTCGAAGCGATTGGTTTCGAGTATACAAATGATCTTGGGGATCCTGGAGAATATCCGTTCACACGCAGCCTGCATCCTCAAGGCTACCGTTCACGGGCCTGGACCACTCGTCAGTATACCGGTTTTGGTACCCCGCAGGAGACCAATCAACGCTTTAAGTTAATGATTTCCCACGGGCAAACCGGTTTGAATGTTGCCTTTGATTTGCCGACCCAGATGGGATACGACTCAGATGATTCCAAAGCCCTGGGCGAGGTTGGGCGGGTAGGGATGGCAATTGATTCGTTGCGTGACTTTGAAATCGCATTTGAAGGGATACCGTTGGATCGCATTGGATCGGGATTAACGATTAATGCGATTGCCTCAATTATGCTGGCCATGTATCAGGCAACGGCTGAAAAATTCGGCTACCCTAAAGAAAAAATCAGCGCAACACCCCAAAACGATATTCTCAAAGAAATGATCGGCCGCGGTGCCTGGATATTTCCGGTCGAGCCTGCGGTGCGCCTTGTGGGAGACAGCATCGAATATGCGGTCAAAGAACTTCCGCGCTGCAATCCGGTGAGCATTTGCGGCTATCATATCCGCGAATCCGGTGCCACCCCGGCTCAAGAAATCGCCTGTGCTTTTGAAATCGCCAGGGCTTATATCGATAATGTCACAGCCAGAGGTATGAATGTCGAAGATTTTGTTGGACGGTTTTCATTTAATTTGAACGTTTTTGGCAACCTGTGGGAGCAGATTGCCAAATTCCGTGCGGCGCGCAAACTCTGGGCTAAACTGTTAAAGGAAGAATACGGCGTTAAGGAAAAAAAGAAGCTGTTTCTAAGGGGACTTTTCGGCGGGGGCGGTAGCGGCCTGACCAAAGATCAACCGGAAAACAATATCATGCGGGGGGCCTTCTATGCTCTGGGAGCTGCGCTCAGCGGCGCCCAGACAACCGCCCTGTGCTCCTTTGACGAAGCCTACACGATTCCGACTGAAAGAGCGGCGCTTTTATCTTTACGCACGCTTGAAATCATTATGGATGAGGTCGGCCTGCGCGATACCGTAGATCCTCTGGCAGGTTCTTATTTCATCGAGACCTTGACCAAACAGATGGAAGATAAGATCCTGGATGAAATGAAACAGATTCAGGAGGTCGGTGGGATGGTCCACGCGGTTGCCACCGGTTTTATTCAGAGAAAAGTTGCCCGGCAGGCATACGCCTATGAAAGCGGTATTCAAAAAGGCGAATATATTAAGGTCGGCGTCAACAAATATACGGAAGGCACTGAGGCGCAAACCGATGTCGAGCTCCATGAATACAATGAACAATGGGTTGACAAGCAAGTTGCCAGCCTAAAAGAGCTTCGCAGGACACGCGATGGCCGGGAGGTCACGCGCCTGCTCAAAGAATTGGAAAAGAGTGCGCGTGACGGGAAAAATGTGATGCCCCTTTTGGTCGATTGTTGTCGGGCCTATGCAACCGTAGGGGAGATGGCCGGCGTATTTCGGGATGTTTTTGGTGAATGGCAAGAACCGAGCATCTTCTAATTCGATAGTTCAGAGAATCAACGAATACAAAGATTTACGTGTTTGACTTAAACTCTACTTATTAAAAATTCGAAACACGAAATCCGAAATCCGAAACAAAATCTAAATTCGAATGTTCAAATGTTTTAAATTTCAACGGTAATAATAAGGAAATATTAAAGATCCCCAAATTTTCATTTATTTTAGGAGTTTTGAATTTATGTCATTTGATATTCGAATTTGTTTCGTATTTCGATATTCGATATTCGAATTTTGATACCAGTTAAGCATTTGAAATAAGGTTTGATTCATAAAGGGAGGTTTTGGTGCAAGACGGTTCATATCGACTGGGTTGTGACATCGGCGGCACCTTTACAGACTTTGTGCTGGTCAATGATGAAACCGGAGAATTTCAGATCAACAAATGCCTGACGACACCGGCTGACCCATCTGATGCGGTCGAGGAGGGTGTCCGCGGCCTGCTGGAAAGAGTCCCGGGGTTTATGCCCGGGATTCATGAAATCATTCACGGTACAACCCTGGTGATTAACGCCATCATCGAAAGGAAGGGCGCTAAAACAGCACTGATCACTACCCGGGGTTTTCGGGATGTACTGGAACTCGGCCGGGAGATTCGCTATGACGCCTATGATATATTTGCGGAATATCCCGAACCCCTGGTGCCGCGATCCCTTCGAAGAGAGGTGTCCGAGCGAATTACGGCCGACGGGCGTGTAATCGTGAAACTCAATTCTGAGGAGGTTGACAATGTGCTTTCCGGGCTCCGGGATTCAGGGATCGAATCGCTGGCTGTGTGCCTGATAAACTCTTATGAGAATCCAACACATGAGATCCAGATTAAGGAAATCGTAAGAAAACGAGCGCCCGATCTATCTCTATCTACTTCCTACGAAGTACTGCCCCAGATTCGTGAATACGAACGCACATGCACCACCGCCACAAATGCCTATGTCAAACCGATTACGGCGAAATACCTGGCAAAGCTTTCTGCAAGATTAGAATCCCTCGGGTTTAAAGGCAAGCTTTTCATCATGCTCTCGAGCGGCGGGATTACCTCTGTTGATACCGCCCGCGAATATCCGGTTAGAATCATTGAATCCGGGCCTACAGCAGCGGTGATTGCTTCGCAGCATTACGGTAAAATGTTTCAGATTAAGGACATGTTCTGTTTCGATATGGGCGGTACGACTGCCAAATCCTGCCTGATTCAAAAGGGTCAGGCCGGGTTGGTATCCGCTTTTGAGGTCGGTCGCGTTCAGCGGTTCAAGAAAGGCAGCGGTCTTCCCATACAGGTGCCGGTGGTGGATTTGATGGAAATTGGAGCCGGCGGCGGGAGTATTGCCCGCATGAGCAAAATGGGGCTTTTGCAGGTCGGCCCGGAAAGTGCCGGCGCCGATCCCGGACCGGCCTGTTACAACCGCGGCGGCCGGAACCCGACCGTGACCGATGCCGATCTGGTGCTGGGGTATCTGGATCCGGATTATTTTCTGGGCGGAACCATGCCGCTTGACAAATCAGCCTCGGAAAAAGCAATTAAGGAAAAAGTTGCCAAACCTCTTGAGACCCGGGTGACGGAAGCCGCCTTCGGCATCCATGATCTGATTAACGAGACCATGGCGGCCGCAGCCAAAACCCACATCGCCGAAAAAGGCGGCAATCCGAACATCGTCACAATTTCTGCATTTGGGGGTGCCGGACCGGTCCATGCTTACGGCCTGGCCAAAAAAATCGGGGCACCCCGCATTCTGGTTCCGCCCCTTGCCGGTGTCGGATCGGCCCTCGGCTTTTTTACGGCACCGGTTGCATTTGATCTGACCCGCAGCCACCGGATTGCATTGGATGATGCCGATTTTAGGGAGATCGAACAGCTTTTTGAAGAACTCGAGAAAGAAGGCGCTGCCATCTTGCAGGAAGCAGATAGGAATCAAAAAATTATTTTCGAACGCACCTTGATGATGCGATTTGTGGGGCAAGGGGCTGAAACGGATCTGAGTATTGATGCAAAACCGTTTAATCAATGGAAAAAGGAGCAAATAAGAGAACTTTTCGATGTCGTTTATCAAAAACTATACGGTCGAACCTATCCTGAAACACCGGTTGAATTTGTCACTTTTAAAGTGCGTGCCAGCCTGCCGGAGCGGCCTTTCAGCATTCCGCCATTGAAAAATACAGCATCTTCAATCGAAGATTGTCTTAAAGGCGAGCGCCAGGCGTTTTCATTGATCAAAAAAGAATACATTTCATTTAAAGTTTATGATCGTTTCAAACTTTTTCCTGATGCCAAACTGCCCGGGCCGGCGATTATCGAAGAAAAGGAGTCCACCATTATCGTCGGAGAAGATGCCGCAGCATCCGTTGATGAATACGGATTTGTATGGATCGATCTGATATCGGAAGACAGATGACAGAAAACAGAAGTCAGAGCGCAGAGGACAGTCCCCGGGCAAATAAAACAAGATCATTAGATATTGGATAGAGAGCAAAGAATAGTAAAGGACTGAGAAATGAAATATAAAGGCGGAACCCGGGATGACAGACCAGATCAGAAAACAAATCCGCAATCCAAAATCCAAAATCCAAAATCCCAGTTTGATCCGATTACGCTTGAGATCTTATGGCGCAGGTTAATCTCCATCGTTGATGAAGCCGATGCGTCTGTCGCCCGAACCGCATTTTCAAGTCTTTTGCGCGATGCCCATGACTACACCTGCATGTTTACCGACAGCCGTGGACAGGAACTGGTCCAGGGCACCTTTTGTACGCCGGGCCAGGCCGGGGCCATGGCTTTAGGCGTAAAGACCATCATCAATTCGATACCGTTAAAACAATATCAGCCCGGAGATGTCTATATTGTGAACGATCCCTGGCTGCTGGCAGGTCATTTAAATGATGTTTGTGTCTTAAGCCCGATATTTTATAAAGAAAAACCGGTTGCCTTTACGGCCTGTGTTTTTCACCATTCGGATATCGGTGGAAGGGTGGCTTCCGATAACCGGCAGGTCTATGAGGAAGGGCTATTTATCCCCCCGATAAAACTTTATGACGCCGGTGTTTTAAATGAATCTGTGCTGAATATGATCCGCTGGAATGTGAGGACTCCCGAAGAAGTCACCGGTGATATCCGCTCCCAGGTCGCTGCGAACCATGTTTGCGCCCAGAAGATCATCGAAATGCTGGAAGATGAGGGTCTGGATACGCTCGATGGCCTGGCTGATGAAATCATCGATCGGACGGAAATCAGCATGCGGGACGCCATCGGCAAAATTCCTGACGGTGTCTACCCTTACAAAGGCGTTATTGAAGGGGCCGGGAAAAGAAAAGATATCGATATCAACCTATCGGTGGAAGTGAAAGGCAGCGATATTCACATCGACTTTGACGGTACGTCTTCACAAGTCGATTGGGGCGGCAATGTGGTCTATAATTTTACCTACGCCTATGTTTTTATGGCTGTTAAAAGTGCTTTCGATCCGGACATCCCGATTAATGAGGGCGCCATCCGTCCGGTTAGGATGTCCGCACCGGAAGGTACCGTCGTTAATTGCAAGTTTCCGGCGGCAGTAGCCGCCCGGATGCAAATCGGCCATTTTATGACGGAGATGGTTTTCAAGGCTTTGGCGAACGCAACGCCGGACAATATAATTGCCGAAAGCGGCGGTACGCCGGCTCAGACCAACATTTTTTACGGGAAGCGATTTAACGGGAAGCCCTGGCTGACCATGATCATCCGCGGTGGCGGAATGGGCGCCAGCAGTAAAATGGATGGCCACCATTGCGCTATCTTTCCGGCAAACGGCGCCAACACCCCCGTTGAAATCTTTGAAAGCGATACCCCGCTTATTGTGCAAGAGCGCAGCCTGATATGCGATTCCGGGGGGCCCGGTAAGATGCGCGGCGGGTTGGGAAGAAAATTTGTGGTCCGGGTTCCCGACGACGAAGCTGCCCCTGAACCGCCAACTACCATTGCCATTCAGGCAGGCAGATACCGCTATCCGCCCAAGGGCCTGTTTAAGGGCGGTTCCGCCAACAAAGCCCAATTTGTTGTTAACGATCAGGCCGGCGATCCCAGTGGATTAACCTTATGTGAATCCGGTAATGTCATTCAGTTTCACAGCGCCGGCGGTGGCGGCTACGGAGACCCGCTGGAAAGAGATCCGCAGGCAGTCGAACAGGATGTTTTCAACGAATATGTCAGCATTGAACAGGCGCGGGATGATTATGGCGTGGTGATTGATTCAAAAACGCTAAAAGTCGATTTAAAGGAAACCAAAAAGCTGCGCGTAACACGAAAGGGGAGTGAGTAAACCCAACTATCCATAGCGTAATGGAGTGATGGAGTACTGGAGTGTTGGGGAAAGATGGGATATTTTCTGATCTTACATTACTCCATTACTCCAATACGCCAACACTCCTGAAGGTTATGTAAATTAAATCAACAGAACGGTTTATAGCCAAATTAGCTTGATAAGCCCATAGAGGAGACTGATAATGCCTAAAACCTTTATGCCGTCATTTAAAGATATTAAAGCGCTCAAAAAACATCAGCTAAAAGGTCTTCAGTGGACGGTTGCCCATTCCTATCAGGGCTCTGACTTTTACCGCCAAAAACTCGATAAAGCCGGCGTGCAGCCTGACGGGATCCAATCTTTGGATGACCTTCAGAAGTTGCCTTTTACAACCGCCGACGATCTGCGCGCGGGCTATCCTTTTCCGCTGCTTGCAGTACCCGAATCGCAGGTTGTCCGAATACATGCGTCATCCGGCACCACCGGCAAACGCAAAATCCTGTCATATACCCAGAAAGATATCGACGATTGGATTTATTTTTTCGCAAGATGTTATGAAATGGCCGGCCTTACACAGGAAGACAGGGTGCAGATTGCAGTCGGGTATGGCGTTTGGACTGCCGGATTCGGATTTCAGCTCGGCTGCGAAAAATTCGGCGCCATGGCGCTTCCGGTCGGTCCCGGGAATGTGGATATGCAATGTCAGTTTCTGGTGGATCTTCAACCCACCGCGATGTGCTGCACGGCATCCATGGGCCTGCTGATGGCAGAAGAAATCAAACGAAGAGGCTTGAAGGATAAAATTGCCCTTAAGAAAATGATATTCGGATCCGAGCGCAGCAGTGATGCGATGCGCAGGCGCATAAAAGACCTGCTGGGCCTGGAGGACATGTTTGACATTCCCGGTATGACGGAACTTTACGGGCCGGGCACCGGCCTGGATTGTCACCGGCATGAAGGCATTCATTACTGGGCAGACTACTATATGCTTGAAATTCTCGATCCGGCAACTTTGGAGCCGGTACCGGTCGGTGAAACCGGAGAAATGGTGGTCACCACACTCTGTAAAGAAGCAGCCCCTTTGATCCGTTATCGGACCCGGGATCTGACACGCCTGATCGATCATCCGTGTTCCTGTGGCAATATCCTGCCGATGCACGACCGAATCTTAGGGCGATCGGACGATATGATTATATTTCGGGCGGTCAATATATATCCCGGCCAGATTGATCAGGTACTTTCAACGATACCGGACGCGAGCTGCGAATATCAGGTGCATCTGGACAGAAGAGAAGATGGCAAAGACTATATGACCGTCCGACTGGAATGCGGCGAAGAATACGATCAATCCCGCAAACCCGAACTTGCCAAAAAAGTGGCTGGCGAAATTAAAAATAAGATAATGGTCAGCGCCGAGGTGGAAGTGGTGGATTACGGCTCGCTGCCCAGATCGGAACGGAAGGCCAAACGGTTTTTTGACAACCGCCCTCAATAAATATTCATAACATTTAGTATCAGGTAATAATGTTCATCTGTGCCAATGGGCGACCGCTAAGAAGCAAATTCGAAATTCGAATTTCGAAATCCGAAACAAATCCGAATATCGAATGATCCAAATTCAAAACAGTTTTGAGCATTCGAAATTATGATTTTGAATTTGTTTCGAATTTCGAGTTTCGTGCTTCGGAATTAATTAATTGGTAAGACTTTTGTTTAAAAACAATCATAAATATTTAAACTCTTATTCACTTAACAGAGGAACAGAAGAAGGAGGGTGTTGAGATGCTGGAAAAAGCGTATATTCCGTATGGGGGCTACTACAGTTCGCCGTTTTCCCGCTGGCAGGGAACCCTGGCAAATGAGAATTCGATTACACTGGGTGCAGCGACCGCCAGACGCTGGCTCGAACATAAACGTTGGGATCCCAAAATATTCGATTATTTCTTTCTGGGCATTACCGTTCACCAGCGGCACGGATTTTATGGCGGCCCCTGGGCCGCCGCGTTAACGGGGGCCGAGCGCGTCCCCGGTTTGCTCGTCAGCCAGGCCTGTTCGACATCCACGGTAGCTGTTTACCATGCCAGCGTGGGAGTGGAAACCGGTTTTTACCAAACCCCTTTTTGTCTGATGACCGATCGCTGTTCGAATGGTCCGCATGCCGTCTGGCCGAATCCGTTGGGGCCGGGCGGCCAGGTCGTATCGGAAGACTGGGTAATGGACAACTTCAACAAAGATCCCTGGGGCGGAACCGCCATGATTAAAACGGCCGAGAACGTGGCTGCCGAGGCCGGTATTACCCGGGACAAGTGTGATGCCGTCGCATTGCGACGTTATGAGCAATATCTGGATGCTTTAGCCGACGATCGTGCTTTTCAAAAACGTTACATGTTTCCGGTGGAGGTAGCCGTATCAAAAAAACAAACCGTTATGGTTGAAGCGGATGAGGGTATCATGGAATCCACAGCCGAGGGTTTGGCCAAATTGAGACCGGTGCTGCCGGACGGCGTCCATACCTTTGGCGCGCAAACACATCCAGCAGACGGCAACTGCGGCATTACCGTTACGACGAGAGACAAGGCCAAGGAATTAAGTGCGGATCCAAACATAGAGGTCCGGGTGGTTTCTTATGGTTATGCCCGTGAGAGACCGGCTTTTATGGCCGCGGCCGTTTATCCGGCGGCCAAGATGGCGCTGGAAAATGCCGCTATCGGCGTCGAAGACCTTAAAGCCATTAAGACCCACAATCCATTTTCAGCCAATGATATCCACCTTGCCGATAATTTGAATATCGATGTCAACGAAATGAATAATTTTGGCTGTTCCCTGATTTACGGCCATCCTCAGGGGCCGACCGCAGGACGCCTGATTATTGAAGGCATTGAAGAGGTAGCCATGAAAGGCGGCGGGTACCTGCTCTTCGGAGGGTGTGCAGCCGGTGACACGGCAGCAGCAATTGTGCTGAAAATTGGATAGATGACAGGTCTGTTCACCGGGTTGAACTTTATACTTTAGACTTAATAATTTAGTTTAAGTTTAATACCCAATATATTGTTATTCATGAGGTTTTTATGAAGCGATTTTCTTATCTCGTCCCGAAGACATTAGACGAGGCAATTTCACTACGGGTATCTCACGGAGAGAAGGCCAAATATATTGCCGGCGGAACCGATGTATTGGTTAAGATCAAAGAGGGTAAATTAGCACCGGATTATCTGATCTCCCTGAAACATATTATCGGTCAAGATCGACCCTTTTTGAATCATGAAACCGGGGAACTTTATATTGGTGCTTTTTGCACGCATCGATCGATCGAACAATCGACTCTCATACAGCACCAATACGCCATTATTCATGATGCAGTAAAAAACATAGGGTCCGTGCAGATCCGCAATGTCGCCACCATCGGCGGCAATCTGGTCAACGCCGTCCCATCGGCCGACGGTGCCATTCCGCTAATTGCGCTGGACGCAAAAGCGAATATCTACGGCACCAAAGGACAGCGTTCGGTTGAATTGAGACGGTTTTTTCTGGGACCGGGTCAATGCGATCTTGAAAGTGGCGAGATACTGACTGAAATTGTAATTCCGCCTTTAGCGCCACGTACCGGCGGTGCCTATACAAAGCATGGCAGAAGAGAAGCCATGGAACTGCCCATGCTGGGGGTAGGCGTTTTGTTGGATCTCGAAGAAGATTTGGCCACCTGCGCGAAAGCTCGGATTTGCCTGGGGGTGGCGGCCCCCACGCCCTTCAGGGCCTTGGAGGCGGAGAAACACTTGGCCGGCAAAACCGTCGATGAACATAACCTTTCCGACGCCGGCCGGATTGCCGGGCAGGAATCCAAAGTCAGAGATAGTATTCGGGGTGTCGCCTGGTACCGGCGAGAAATGGTTGGCGTGCTGGTCAAACGCATGGGTTTAAAAGCCCTTGAACGTGCCAAAGAGAAGAATAAATAAAATCCGGAGGATTTTATAATGGCAAAAGAAGTTAGATTTCGATTCAACGGAAACCCGATGAAAATGATGATTGAAGACCATTGGACCCTGCTGCATTTTATCCGTGAAGAACTGGGCTATACCGGGACCAAAGAAGGCTGTGGCAGTGGTGAATGCGGTGCCTGTACGGTCATCGTCGACGGTGAAGCCGTCAATTCCTGTCTTTATCTGGCAAGCGAAATCGACGGTAAAGCGCTGATCACCATTGAAGGACTGGCCGCTGCAGATGGAACCTTGCACCCCATTCAGAAATCTTTTGTTGAAAACGGCGGTATTCAGTGCGGATTTTGTTCGCCGGGCATGATCATGTCGGCTAAGGCCCTCTTGGATAAAACACCAAATGCCTCCGAAGAAGACATCAAGGAGGCGATCGCCGGTAATCTATGTCGCTGTACCGGTTACATTCAGATCATCGACTCGATTAAAGCCGTCAGCGGTCATGAAGAAGAACCGCATGTGGTGGCATTTAGAACGGATGAGCGTGATCGGGGGCAGTAAACCCAAAATTGACTCACCGGGCTGCTGGTTCCTGGCTGTCCGGATTCACAAAAATTGAACAAAAACGAAGGAGCGCGAGCGATGCAGAACTT
>JASFGZ010000017.1:0-21178 GCA_050123495.1 Desulfobacterales bacterium | reverse complement strand
AAGGCAGCTCTTGAATGGTCCCCGGATCGGTTATGGTCTGCAAGGCTTTGAGCGCATCCAATATAATGCGCCGCTGGCGGTTCACGTTGCCCGGTTCACCGAACATACTGCCGCGCGCAAACTTGACAAGCATGGCCCGGGGCGGCTTGATGTGAGCCATTCGGTCGGCGGCATTACCCATAGAGATCGTGGGAACTCCCGCTTCCTCTACCAGACGTTGAATCAGACCCACGGTCTGATGACATTTCGGTCAGACCGGCACCAGGAAGAGCACGTCGACCCCTGCGGCTTTGATCCGGGAAATGAATTTTGGAACCGTTTCTGTGACCAGAGACACAGCGTCGTTGACATAGCTGAAGCTGTAATGCGTATCGGTCAACTTGCCGATAATGCCTTCATTTTCCAGCTCGACAAAGCGCTGGACGGGAAAGACGATGTTGAAGTCTTGCGCTGCCAGGCTGTGATCGTAATGCGCATGAGCAATGCCAAGGTCTTGCTGGCGGACGGTTTTGGGGATCTCCCGAAAAGATGTATCGCCGTGAATTGACTCGGTGTCAAACGGTGTTTGGTTGTCCTTGAGATAAAAGCCGCCGCTGGTGACCAGTGCGAAGGTTTGATTGGACGGCTGACCGTTGTAGGCGGTCCAGGGAATATCATCGGGTGATATAAAAGGATACTTCTTGACAATCTCCTTCATATTGCCTGCCCGGTAATCCGGCAGGCTTTCCTCGACCCATTTCTTGTAAGCATCTTTAAACGCATCAAGATCAAGCGGCATTGGTTTTCCTTTCTTTATTTAAGTTATGAAAAAAAGCAAACGTCACAACCATATAAACTTACGGCACACGCTTCAACAGTTATCTGAGTTAGAATTATTGTTCAAACAAATAATAAATCAAGATAGAAACGGAGTCTCCTGTTTTTCACTTCTTTTGGGTCGGATAAATGCGGCCAGGACAGCTCCGAGAACAGGGGCAAGTGCCAGAATCCAAAAAACCTGATAAAGCCCGAACTTATCGGCCAGAAACCCCGAGAAGGCGGTTCCCAGTCCGCCGGTACCAAATCCAAGACCCAGGATCAGACCGGAGACCAGCCCCAGATATTGCGGCATGAGCTCCTGGGCCACCACGATCGTCACCGCAAAAGATGCCAGAAGGGCCGCGCCGGAAGCACCGGCCAGCAACCAGATCCACCCGCCTTTGCTCAGTATCATCAGCGAAGCAAGTATTGGATAGATCAACATGCTAACCACAATGACGCGTCTTCGGCCGACTTTGTCCGAAAGATGACCGCCGTATAATCCGGCAACAGCACCGCCGACCAAATACACCGCGAGCATCAGACTGCCTGTTTTCAGCTGAATGCCCTGTGTTTGAAAAAACATGGGCAGGTAAGTAAGAAAGCTGACGTAGACCCATGATCGCAATGTCACGATGAGACACACAGCGATCAGGGAAACCCAGGGAATGTTCTGTATTTGCCCGCTGAAATCCTTTGAAGATTTCGCCTGTAACGCTTCCTCAGGTCTTAAAAAATCTCCACGGTAAAAAAAAATGATCAAACAGAGGAGTACTGCCGGTGCCAGCAACCCAAGCGTAGCGTGAAGGCCGAAGCCGAGTACCAAAAAACTTCCGACCACAGGGCCGAGGGCAAACCCGAGATTGCCTCCGGTCGAAAATATGGCTGCGCCAAATCCGAGTCTGGATCCGCTTACGAAATAAACGGCCATCATCGCCCGCGGGTGAAAAGCGGCTGTGCCCAGGCCTGCCAACCCGACCAAAAAAACAGCGCTGGGATAATTGGCAGACCAACCCAGCAGGCCCATGGCGAATGCTGTCCAGAGAATTCCGGCCGGAACGAACCACCCGGTGGAAAAACGGTCAGAAATATATCCAAATACGGGTTGAATAACCGATGATGTGAGGTTAAGAACGGCCATTATAAAGCCGGCCTGGAAATAGCTCAGAGAAAACAACTCCTTGAGTTTGACCAGCGCCACCGGCAGGATCGCCTGGGAGGCATCGACCCAGACATGCCCTAAAAACAATAGTAATATCGGTATCTTTTGCATAAATCAGATCATCCAGGATAAAAAAATTTCGTCATCATATGTTCTCGTATACCGAAAAACAAGAAATTCATTATGATCTGGAAAAAAGGAGGGTAAATCTTGGCCGGTAATTAAAATCTTATCGGAAAGAGCGCCTAAGTTAATGGGGTTGAGTTTTGACGTATGCTTAACACAAAAACCAGAACCTACTCAAAAATGCATCTAACGCCCAACAGCTGCGTTGCCGCGCGAAGCGGGATTTGCACCAATTGTATTACACTAAGGTGCATCATGAGCCTCCTTAAAATGCTCACATGCGAGCGTGTATGCTGCGCTTTTGCGTCGGCCCATGCCTTGCAGAGCACCAAAAATTAAAAAGATCAGATGCGAAGTCCCGCTATTAAGCGGGGCTCTTGGACCTGATCTGCTATTTTTGAGATCGGTTCTATTTTCATAAATCAGGATGTTTAAATCGCCGTTAAATCGCTTGCACATTTAGGGTTACTTTCTTATTTGGTTTCACTTGTAAAAGCGTGTATCAGTAGGAAAAAAACCGCACCGCACAGTAGCCAAAGCGCTAAAGGTGTGCTTATAAAGGTCTCAGCTATGCCTTGAATAAATACCCATGAAATACTGTAAATCCAGCTATAATATTTTTCATCCAAGATATCCACAAGACGAATATTTTCATAAACAAATTCATCAGTTGCGCCCATTTTAAGAAACGCCGACAAGCCTTGATAACCAAAAAGAATAAACGCAGCGATCAATAAAATGATTCCAATTGCAGAGCATATCGTCATTACCGTTCCCCTTTTCTATGTTTTTTGCATATCATCTTTTTGCATTTGTGTAAATGGTTTGACAGAATTGCAGAGGCGGCAGGAGATCGCTTATGTCAGAAGCAAACAGGGTGATCGTTAGGCGCAGCGTGCAAAAAATTTGGAAGGGATCTATTTCTACAGATTCAAAGACGGCAAACTGCTGGAACGCTCCGCTAAAAGAGATACATTTAAACGCAGGCGCCGACCGGGCATTAGCCCTCAGTTAGAATGACCCATTGGATGCATAGGCCAAAAAAAATAGTATAAACGTCAATGCCGTTATTACAAATTTAATCATTCCCTTGTTGGTCTCGTTCTGATTTGCCCGGCAGGGACAACCAGAGAAAAAGTGCGATTCCCAGGAGGGTTAAGAGTATTAAGATTATACTTTCCAACGCGTTGCTCCTAATTTTCATTTCATAGACTGTTTCGGGGGCGGCTCCTCACCTCTTAGGAGCCGCCCCGTTACAGTGAGTGCGCCGCACCATCGTGAAGCAACACTCAATAGAGTTTATCGGTAATTTATACATTAACTTAAGTATTTAAATCGATTTTTTGCCCGCATTTACATAATCCAATGGGGCCGACTCTCCCTCCAAGCACTAACCGTTTCACGCAACCACCCTTCCAAATCTTTGCCAATATAGTACCTGGGAAAGAGCAGATTGTCGTCCGTTTTTATCACTCCTTCTTTTATGGCTGTTTCCGCAAGCGGGGTGTAGGGATAAATTCTAATTCCAATTGTAACTTTCATAGCCTCCAAATTCAGTGAATCGGCAAACTCCAGGCTTTCATTAACGGTTTCTTTGGTTTCTCCGGGTCCACCCAGCAATAAAAATCCCATTCTACGAACCCCATAATCTTTGAGCAAATTTGAAATTTGGCGGACATCATCCAGAGCAAATTTTTTATTCATTTTGGCCAGGATTTTCTCAGAACCGCTTTCAAAACCCATACTGACCTCCTTGCAACCCGCCGCGGCCATTTTTTCAACCAGGTTCTGATCGACTTTCCAGGGATAAAGAATACAGCGCCAGGTAATGTTTTGTTTTGCCAAAATGAGCTTTTCGCAAAGTGTCCCGGCATATGAATTGGGAAGATTAAATGTATTGTCGACAAAAAAGAAATGATCCAGTCCCGCCTCGGTATATTTTGAAATGATGTCGACAACTCTTTGGGGATCATGCTTGCGAATGGTGCGTCCCTCGATCGTTGCTGTAGAGCAATAGCTGCAGTCCAGCGGGCACCCCCGCCTGGTTTGAAAAGGTACCCAAATCTCCTGGCCTTTAAGTGCAGAAGGCGTCGATAAATGAATATCCGGAAGCGGCAGGGGTAAATCGGTCAAACTTTTTATGTATTCCGTCTCGCTTTGAGGACCCTGGCCGGCTAAAAATAAACCCGGAATTTCTGAAAGATCCTTGTTTTCGCCAAGTTTTTCTATAAGTTTTAGAAACGCCCTTTCGCCTTCACCCTGGATTCCAATATCGGCTTCCAGAAAATCAAGCGACGCTTGAGGAAAAATACTATAGCCTGCGCCCCCTAAAACAATCGTCGCACCGGAAAATTCCCGGCAACTGCGAACGACATCCTTTACGCCTTCTAACAGAAATTTTGGATTTTCCATATTCTGATCATCGATATTTCGGACCGAGATACCAATTATTTCGGGATTAAACCCGACAATCGCTTCTTTAAGCGCCTGCCGTGTATCGGTTTGCATCATTAAATTTAACATTTGCATCTCATGCCCGGCAGCTTGAACGGCTGCAGCGACACAGGCCAGGCCCAACGGCAAGACCGGCATGTTGATCTGCTCCGTATTCGCAGATATCAGAAATACGCGCATGCTATCAGCCCCGTCAATTATTGGTGTTATTCATATCATAAAACTTCCACCGGTTACCGGTAGGTATTCACCGCTCAGATAATCTGATAAGGAAGAGGCCAAAAATACCACCGCTCCGGCAATGTCATCCGGCATGCCCAGCCTTCTGAGAGGCGTTATGGCTGCCACCTGTTCATGCATTTCTTTGGGTTGTCCTGCGGTGGCATCTGTTAGGGTCAGCCCCGGGCCGATCACGTTAACGGTAATTCCAAGCGGCCCCAACTCCATCGCCATCACCTTTGCCATACTGTCCACCGCCGATTTGGCCGCGGCATGCGCGGAAAAACCTGACCCGGGAAAACGGGATAAAGAACTGCTAATAAATACCAGCTTCCCTGATTTTCTGCTGATCATATCCTTCAATACGGCCTGTGAACAGTTATAAAGGGCCTTCATTTCACCGATGATTTTGGCTTCTATCTGCTCCCAGCTGAGCTCAATAAAAGGCCTAACGGCAAAATTGATGTTGGCGTTGTTAACCAGAATGTCTATTTTTCCAAATTCTTCGAGCGCAGAATCAACCATCGTGTTCACCGCATCAGCGTCCCTGACATCAGCCTGAGAAATCATCCCTTTGCCGCCGTTTCCTTTGATCTGATTAAGCAGTTCTTCTGCTTTGTTTTTACTCTTGATATAATTGATAATGACAGTGGCCCCATGAAAGGCAAGGCCCCTTGCCGAGGCAGCCCCAATTCCCCGACTGGCTCCCGTAATTAAAGCCACTTTTTCTTTGAGTCCAAGTTCCATGATTTCTTCCTCCTATGTCAGATTGGTAAAATCAAACGTGGGTTTATGAGAATTCCAAATCGCATCTATTTTCTTTTTGGGTGCCTGAAATAGTTATTAACATTTAAGGTCGCGTGTAGCAAGAAATGAGTATAAAAGGAGCGAGCACGGCTAAATCAGACGGTATCGGCTGTGCAAACTGCGTACCCATCCTTGACAAGTTAAAAGATAATTCCTAAAATGCGCGGCCAAAATGGTGCTCTTTCTCTGCAATTACATACAGATTCTTCCTGCCAAAGCCAGCCGCCTTGGGCATTTTCTTATTCCCCAGGGCCACTCATAATCTGAAACAACAGGCCTCCTTATGCAAAAGGGTTTTCATGACAAAAAAAAAGAAAACAACCAAGCAGTTACTGCAAGACGCCATGAAGGGTCAAAAGCGCACGCCCCTGTATGATTCCGGCGCACTGGCTGAGCTGCGCCAATCCTTCACCAAATGGCAACAGGAATGTGTGCAGCCCCAGGACCAAAAAAGCTGGCAGACCACCCCCAGGATGGTGCTTGGCTCTCAGACTCCCCGCGATCTGCTCTATACGCCTCTGAGCAAGCCGGATTTTGACTACACAGCTGACCTGGGCTACTCGGGCCAGGAGCCCTTTACCCGGGGCTTACACGCAAACATGTACCGGGGCCGCGCTTTCACCACCCGCCAACTGGCCGGTTTTGGCGGTCCTGAAGACACCAATCAGCGCATCAAATTTCTTTTGGATCACGGCGCCACCGGCATCTCGATCATTTTCGATCTCCCCACCATACAGATGTACGACTCTGATGATCCCGTAGCCAGCGGTCAGGTGGGTATGTCCGGAGTCGCCATCGATTCGGTCGAAGATATGGACCTGCTGTTCAAGGATATTGCCCTTGACAAGGTCACGGTTTCTTTGGTCTCACATTATCCGTCCAATTCGGCCATATTATTTCCCATGTACCTGGCCCTGGCAAGAAAACGAGGCATACCCTGGAAGCGTCTTAAAGGAAGCATCCAAAACGACATTACTTTGGAAGAAGTCGTTCGCAGTGGATTGGAGTATATTCCGCCTCACGACTGCTTCCGCATTCAGTGCGACAATATCGAGTTCATTCGCAGCGAAGTGCCGCTTTGGAATTTCCAGACCTTAAACGGTTACAACCTGCGCGAATTTGGGACGTCTGCTGTTACCGAGATGGCCGTTGCGCTGGCAAACGCCATCGAGACGCTGGAAACGCTGAAGACAAGAGACCATAGCCCTGAATGGCTTGGCCCGCGTTTATCTTTTTTCTGGTCTATCGGAAACGACTTCTTTGAGGAGGTGGCCCGCATTCGGGCGGTTCGCAGACTTTGGTACCGTATCATGAAACATCGTTTTGCGGTTGAGGACCCCCGCGCCACCTGGATGCGCTGCCACGTCCAGACCTCAGGTGTCTCTCTGTCACGTCAAGAACCGCTAAACAATGTCGTGCGCGCCGCCTACCACGCTATGGCAGCCGTATTGGGCGGGGTGCAGTCGTTGCACGTGGACTCCTATGACGAGGCTTACGCTGTACCCACCGAAGAGGCCGCTCTGCTTTCCTTGCGAACTCAGCAGATCATCCAGGAAGAAACCGGGGTCACTCAGGTCGTAGACCCTCTGGGCGGATCTTTTTATGCAGAAGCGCTCACCGGGGAGATGGAAAAGCGCATCCTTGCGGAGCTGGATGAAATTGAAAAAAATGGCGGTTATGTCGCCGCCATCGAAAGCGGCTGGATCCACAAAAAAATCTCAGATTATTTTCGCAAGGAACGCGAATTGTTTGAAAGCGGTCAAACTAAAGTGGTGGCCGAAAACGCATACATTTCCCAGGCCGAACTTCCCCCCATTAACGTTTTCCGCTACCCTGAAGGTGTAACCGAAAGACAAAACCAGCGTCTTGAGAAGCTCAAGGCAACCCGGGACGATCAGGCGGTTGCTGCAACGTTGGCCGCCCTGGAAAATGCTTGCCGGGGTACAGATAATATTTTGCCTTTGGCAGTGGAATGCGCCAGCGCAGGCTGCAGCGAAGGCGAAATGTTCAAAGTATTCAAAAACGCCTTCGGACTTTGGAAACCACCGGCATTGTGGTAAGGTTTTGAAAAATCGGCGGGAGGGTGGAGAAAAACATGAGCGGCAAGGTCAAAGTGCTACTGGCCATCCTGGGCATCGACGTTCACAACCGCGGTCTGATCACCGTAGCCATGGAGTTGCGGGACGCGGGTATGGAAGTCATCTATTTAGGAAATGCCATGCCGAATGAAATCATAACTGCCGCTCTGCAGGAGCAAGTGGAGGTGGTCGGCGTAAGCTCTCTGGGCGGCGCCCATTTGAGCCTGGGTCGCCTGCTTCTGAACAGGGCTGCAGATGTGGGTCTCAAAGATGAGATCGTGTTTCTAATCGGAGGTGTTTTTTCACCCCAGGACGCCGAAGAACTTATAATATTGGGTTTCGACGGCGTATATCCTCCGGGTTCCACAAAAAAGGCCATCGTATCCGGATTGCGTAAAGCCCTGGCTGCCAAGCTGTCTCCAAAGGGAGTGTCGTCCGACATAAAAGGAGAATAACATCTACAGCCCGTATTTTTTTGAACGCTAAATCGCATTCTACAGAGGAGATCCAGCATGCAGAAATGGCCACCGATTTATAATGAAAACTATCGGCCCGACCCAGACTCACCGTATTGGTTTTCAGAATTAGAGACAATGGACCCCGCTGAAAGGAATCAAACGATAATTCTGCCCAAACTTCAGACTCAGCTTGATTACGCCTACAAACACTCAAACCTTTACCGTAAAAAATGGGACGCGGCTGGGATCGAGCCGCAGGACGTCCGCTCTCTTGACGACTTCGAAGCGATACCTTTTCTCTTCAAAGATGAGCTGCGTGCCGATCAGGCTGCGCAACCCCCCTTTGGCAGCAACCTCTGTGTGTCGTATAAAGAATTGGCCCGGGTCCAGGGGACTTCCGGCACTACCGGCAAGCCGACCGCTTTTGGTATCAGCAAAGGCGACATGAAGCGCATCGCCGAAACCCATGCGAGGGTCATGTGGGCCATGGGCATCCGGGAAGAAGATGTCGTGTTCATCGGCTCCTTCTTCAGCCTCTACTGGGGTAGCTGGGGAGCACTTCTGGGCGCCGAGCGCCTGGGAGCGGTGGCTTTTCCCTTCGGAGCCGGAGTTGCCGGCCAAACCGAGCGGGCCCTGGAGTGGATGGTAGAGGTGAAACCAACAGTGTTTTACGGCACACCCTCCTATAGCCTCTATCTGGCCGAGAAGGCCAAAGCCAAAGGACTTGATCCCGCCAAGGATTTCAACTTCCGTATCCTCTTTTTCTCCGGCGAGCCCGGAGCCGGGGTGCCCTCCACCAAAAATCGCATCGAGGAAACCTTCGGCGGTATCTGCCTGGATTCGGGTTCCACAGCCGAAATGTCCCCCTGGATGACCGCTGGGGAATGTTCCCACCGCCAGGGCATGCATCTTTGGCAGGACGTGGTCTTTGCCGAGCTAGTGGACCCGGTGACCAAGAAAAGAGTGCCCTACGGGTCTGAAGGTGTTATGGTTTACACCCATCTGGAGCGTGATTCCCAACCCATGATTCGCTTCTGGGCCGGCGATTTGAGCCGCTGGGTAAACGATCCCTGTTCCTGCGGTCGGACCTACCCCCGCCTGCCACAGGGAATCTATGGCCGCGTGGACGATATGTTCACCGTAAGGGGTGAAAACGTTTATCCCAGTGCCATCGAGAACGTCATCCGCGGCATCCCTGAATTGTCCGATGAATTTCGCATAATTATCACCCGCGAAAAGACCATGGATGAACTCATTGTGCAGGTCGAGCCCCTACCGGAAGTCGATGCCACCAAAATTCCCGCTTTAGAAAAGGAGCTCGTGACTCAGCTTAAGACAAAAGGTTTGCGCACCATCGTTCAAATGATGGATCCCGGTTCTCTGCAACGCACCGAATTCAAGGCCCGACGCATCGTCGACAAGCGCGACCTTTACGATCAGATAACCCGCAAGGGGATGTAAACTGAGGACACCATGAAATGAAATAAAAACCCTTCTATAAACTAGAAGTAGATCCAAAACCTTAGATCAGGTTCAAGGGCAAGGCGTCCCGCGAATTGAAAGCGGAGCGTACACGCTAGTACGTGAGTTTTTGAATTCGGGGGACAACGCGGCCATTGGAGCCTTTTGAGCTCCTCAATTAATCGTTCAATAAGATGCGAAATCCCGCTGCATTGAGCGGGGAGATGGGGTTTTGAAACTACTTCTAATCAAGATGCGGATAAGCCCGCAGAGTTAAAAACTCTTCCAGCTCATCGTTTG
Source organism: Desulfobacterales bacterium (assembly GCA_050123495.1). Classification (GTDB taxonomy): domain Bacteria; phylum Desulfobacterota; class Desulfobacteria; order Desulfobacterales; family JAHEIW01; genus JAHEIW01. The sequence goes on along the minus strand of JASFGZ010000017.1, from coordinate 11,315 downwards.
CGATTATTTCATCGAAAAGCTGAGCTGCCAGATTGTATTTTCCGTCCCCAAAGCATTCATCGCCGACCACATCACAGATATCCTCCATTTCTTCCTGCATCACTTTACGGAAGAGTTCGAGGGTGACCTTGCGGCCATCGTCTAAGATCCCTTCGGGATGATGCACCCAATGCCAGAGCTGGGTGCGGGAAATTTCAGCGGTGGCCGCATCTTCCATCAGGTTATAGATCGGAACACAACCGTTGCCCAGGAGCCACTCCGCCATGTATTGAATGCCGACATCGATATTGGTGCGCAGCCCCTCTTCGGTAATGGTGCCGGTGGGCAATTTCAGAAGATCGGCAGCGGTGATATGAACATCTTCGCGCAAATTTTCGATCTGGTTTGGTGTCGGCATGGCTTTGTCAAATTCTTCCCTGGCAAGCTGTACCAATCCCGGATGGGCGACCCAGGTGCCGTCATGCCCGTCGGTGGCTTCACGCTTCTTATCCGCTCGAACCCTTTGAAGTGCCACAGCGTTGGCCTCAGGATCGTTTTTAATGGGAATCTGGGCCGCCATCCCGCCGATGGCATGCGCGCCACGACGGTGACAGGTCTTGATCGCCAGCAGCGAATACGAATGCATACAATGGCGCGTCATGGTAATCTGGGCGCGGTCCGGGAACAGGTAGGCCGGTATGTTTTTGAACCGTTTGATAAAACTGAAGATATAATCCCAGCGACCGCAATTGAGGCCGGCCATGTGATCTTTTAGCTCATACAGAATCTCATCCATTTCAAAAGCAGCCATTATGGTTTCGATCAGCACCGTGGCTTTAATCGTACCTCTGGGGATATCGAGCATCTCCTGGGCGCGGATGAATATGTCATTCCACAGCCGGGCTTCGAGGTGGCTTTCCATTTTGGGCAGATAAAAATACGGGCCGCTGCCCTTGCCAATGAGATTGGCGGCATTATGAAAAAAGAAAAACCCAAAATCAAAAATACTGGCGGACACCGGCTGGCCATCGACGGTTAGGTGTTTTTCAACAAGGTGCCAGCCCCGGGGCCTGACGAGCAAGGTGGCGATCTTATCGGCCAGACGGTACTGTTTGCCTGCGGCGCTTTCAAAATCGATGGTTCCGTTGACGGCATCACGAAGATTAATTTGCCCTTGCAGGGTGCCGCTCCAGGCGGGTGCGTGGGAATCTTCAAAATCAGCCATGTAGGTCGATGCCCCTGAATTGAGGGCGTTGATAATCATCTTGCGATCGACCGGGCCGGTAATTTCGACGCGGCGATCTTGAAGATCGGCGGGTACGGGTGCGATCTTCCACTCACTTGCGCGAATTTCTCTGGTTTCAGGCAGAAAGTCGGGCATTTTACCATTGTCGATTTCAGCCTGGACCGCCATACGGCGTTCCAGCAATTCTTTACGCCGCGATTCAAATTCGCGCGCAAGGGCACCTACAAAGGACAGTGCATCGGGGGTGAGAATCTGAGAAAAGTCTGTGGTAAAAGACCCGAGGACTTCAATCCCCTCAATATCGACCGTGCGATTCATGATGGCCTCCCTTGAACTCGATAAAAAATAATGCTGAACCTTCGAACTGCTTAATTTAGTTAAGATAAATCTGAATTTGCGGATGTAAAGATTGAAGGTTTCCGGTTATGTTGCCGAGTAGTTGAGCGGGTAGTGGTATATCCCGCAAAAATGTTGCAAAAGCCCGAATCAATAGGGTGTCAGGCGTCAGTGTTCAGGTGTCGGCATTAAAAGAGCTGAACCGCGAAGTCAGATGCTGGCCTGACACCTGACACCCGAAACCTGAAACCTATTTATTGCTGACACCTAATAAGACAAATTGCTATTGATAAAACCAATCCGCGTTTGTAAATTACTTGCGGAGTCAACGACCACCCGCAAAGCGGGTGGCTTGGATTTTACCACCGCAGGCGGTAAAAGACAGGGGCGCAAGTGCCCCAATCGTTGCGGGTTAAACCGGGTGCGAAGCACCCGGTTTGGAAAACCCAATACAGCACGAGGAGGTTTGACAGATGAATTCTAACGCAAAAGTCGCGATTGTAACGGGTGCCGGATCGGGCATTGGCAGACAGACCGCACTCACTTTTCTTAAAAAAGGCTATGCGGTCGCATTGGCCGGACGTCGTAAGGCGCCTCTAGAAGCGACCGCAGCAGAGATCGGTTCCCGCGCCCTGGTTGTACCCACAGATGTGGGCGATCCCGACGCGGTTCACAACCTGTTTTTGCAGACGAAAGAAACCTTTGGCCGGGTTGACGTCTTGTTTAATAATGCGGGGATTTTCGGGCCGTCGGTCCTCTTTGAAGATATCCCGTACAAGGAGTGGCAAGCCGTCGTCGCCACCAATTTGACCGGCGCATTTCTGTGTGCCCGGGAAGCTTTCAAATTCATGAAGTGCCAGGAGCCCATGGGGGGGCGGATCATCAATAACGGCTCCATATCGGCCCACACCCCGCGACCCAATTCAGCGCCCTACACAGCCACCAAGCATGCCATCACCGGTCTCACCAAATCGATGTCCCTTGATGGACGCAAGTACGATATCGCATGCTGTCAGATAGACATCGGCAACGCCGCAACCGATATGGTTAAAGCCGTTTTAGAACAAGGTGACGGTGCCGCCCAGGCAAATGGTTCTTTCCTTAAGGAGCCGACCATAGATTTGGAGCACGTGGCCCGCGCCATCGTCCATATGGCGAGCCTGCCTTTGGACACAAATATGCTGTTTATGACCATCATGGCCACCCAAATGCCCTTTGTTGGCCGCGGATGACGAAGTCAGAGATTTTTAAATTTTATGTCCGGGTTAGCGTTTCTGATAACTGATAGGATTTTCTTGAAAACCTCATTGTTCGTCAGGCAGAACAGGTAGGCCTTTTCGCGTTCCAGGCGAAACCTAATAAATCCCACCGGGAAATGAGGGCCCTCAACAGTCGGTATATCTTCGGCATGGGTGTCGATTGTTCTTCTAAAACTCGTTAATCGAATATCGCCTTCATCCCATACCTCGATCTTATAAGAGATTGCGGCCGAAAAATAACACGTATAGAACAGGACAAACGCAAACATGAATAGCTGGAAAAAATTGGCCAACCCCCATTTATTAAAGCTAAAGCCAAGGGAGATAACGCAGACAATGGCCCACGCGGTCAGAAGTGTATAAAAGATGGCTACATATAGTATTGGGGCTTGGTAAACGTAACTCTTTGTCGTGGCCTTGGGCTCCATCACCATCATCTGAGTTCAAAGACGGCATGCAGACCCCCCTTTTGTAAAGGGGGTTTGCAACCAAAGGATCTGTAACAAATGATTTTAGCCTCGGAAAAAAAGCTTGGGTAGAATGAGTATGATTTCCGGAAAAATCATTACCATGGCAACCCCTGCTATTTGAAGAACGATAAAGGGAGCCGCGGCCCGCCATATATCCGTGGTCTGGATCTCCGGTGGGGCTACCCCCTTTAGATAGAACAGCGCATATCCAAACGGAGGGGAAAGGAATGAAATTTGCAAATTAACAGCGAAAAGCACACCAAACCAGATAGGATCAAACCCCAATTGCCGAATGATCGGGCCGAATATGGGGACACAAAGCATGATGATACCGACCCAATCGATAAAGGCACCTAAAAAAACAAGGATACACTGCATGACTATGATGATGCCCCATTTGCTGAGTCCGGAGCCCAAAAGCAGCTGCGTTACGAATTTGCCACCGCCTACCATGATGTAAAGGCCAACGAATATGTTGGCACCATAAATGGTCCAAAGAACCATGGCTGTGGATTTCAGTGTGCTTTCTCCAGCTTGGATCACACCCTTCCATGTGAGCTTACGTTGAGCGGCACACAGCACCATTGCTCCGGCTGCTCCAACGCCTGCTGCTTCTGTCGGCGCCGCTATCCCGGTGAATATTGTCCCAAGGACCAGGAAAACGAGTATGGCCGGAGCAATGATCTTGAGCAGGAGTTTGAATTTTTCTCTCCAGGATATCTGTTCTTCTTTGGGGACCGGCGGACCCAGTTTTGGATTGATATAACAGCGAATGAGCACATAAATTATGAAAAAAGAGGAAAGCATGAGGCCGGGCAGGATGGAGCCGGCATAAAGCTGACCGATTGAACTGTTATCCACAAGGCCGTATACGATCAACATGACGCTGGGCGGAATAAGGATACCCAGGGTCCCTCCGGCCAGAATGGAGCCACAGGCAATATATTTATTATATTTCCGCTTGAGCATCTGAGGTAAGGCAATCACACCCATGGTAACCTCGCTGGCGCCAATGACCCCAACCATGGCAGCCATCATGGTGCAGGCCACCACGGTCGCCGCGGCGACACCACCCTTGAGCCAGGACATCCATTGAGAGACCATCTCATAAACCTCTTCTATGATACCGGAGCGCTCGAGGATACAGGCCATAAAGATAAACAGGGGAATAGCTGCCAGGAGGTATTGCACCATGAGGCCGAAAATCCTGGTCGACACCAGATGCAGAGCTGGTACTCCCTGCAATAATACGGTGAAGCCTATTCCCACCGATCCGCAGGCAAAGGCCACGGGAAGGCCCAGCCCCAGTAACAAAAACAACGATCCGAACATCAAAATTGTAATCAGCTCAATGCTCATGTCCTCAATCTCCCTGTCGTATAATCACTTATATACGGAGTGCCGCTCCGATTTCCCCGATGCGAAAACATGATAAGGTTTCTGGGGCATCATGCACTGGGTTCATGCCATCTCTTTCCCTGTAACAGCGATGTGGATGTCGCGAATGAGCCAGACAATACCCTGAAGAAGCAACATGAAGGCCCCCAGCGGCATCATGAACTTGACAGGATAATAGGCAGGTGCCCAATCGGTCAGTGAACGTTCTCCCGGAATGACGATTCCGAAGATCTCTACACCCGCATACATGGTTTGCGAACTCCAGTAAAAATCCCAGCACGTCCAGAGAAGCACCAAGGTGAACCCAAAAAAGAATACGGCGGTGAAAAGATCCAAAAAGGCTCTGGTTCGTAATGTCCGTGAGGCATATATCACGTCTACCCTTACATGGGCACGATAATAATGGGCATATCCCGCTGCCATGGCGTATTGGATACCAAAGAGAAGGGTCATGAGTTCATGTCCCCAGTTCGTCGGTCTGTTAAAGAGATAACGCATGGTCACCTCAAAGGTAATGACCAAAACAGCCAGCAGGGTTACGCCAACCATCATCTTCCCTATGAATATGTTGGTCTTCTCCACGGCTGTCATAATTTTTTTCAGTCGTTCCATCCGTTTTTCCTTCACACAACATCAAAATTTTATGAACAGGTTATGGGAAACGTAAAACCGAAAGGTTAACTTGAAAAAAGGGGAAAGGGCAAATAATTCCCCTTCCCCCCAATGGGCTTTACTTAGAACACAAGGCGCTTTCCGTCATAATCAACCATATCCTTATCCGTTATGTAACCCATCTTAACTGTCTTCATATACTCGAGCTGAGACTTGAAGGCCTTCATGGCGAGCGGAGACTTCTTGGCCCACTTGACCCACATGGCAGGAGCGAAACGGCGGAACTTGGCGATATCTTCCTCGGAAAGCCGGATGACCTCAACACCCTGCTCTGTCTGAAATTTATTGAAGGCTATGATGTCCTCCTTTTGGATTGCCGTATAGTGATCATAAGAATGCCACTTCACGATGGCCTCGAAGAGATCCTGCAGGTGCTTTGGCAGCTTGTTCCAACTCTTCATATTCATATCGATGCTCATCAAGTCCACAGGCTGATGCAGGCAGGGCGTGGAGGGCGGACCCATGATAATATACTTGGCGATTTCGCCATAGCCCAGGTTGTAGTTGATAGCCGCGCCCACGTAATCGGAGGCGTCTATGACCCCTTTCTCCAGGGCCGGATAGACCTCGCCGCCGGGAAGCAGGATAGTGGAGACGCCGGCTGCGCGGTAGATATCGGCGATGATGCCACCGGGATAGCGAATCTTCTTTCCCTTGAAGTCCTCAAACGAGCGGATGGGTACCTTGGAGTGGATCAGATTGTCGTCATGCTGGATGGGCCCAATGTACATCATGTTGTGCATGCCGTAGGCTTCCCGCGCGATCTCTTTGCCCCCCAGTTTTTCATACCAGGTCTCCCACTGATCCGGCCGATCCATCCCGAAAGGATAGGAGGACAGAAATGTGGCGGCTGGGATTTTGCCGGGCCAATACACGTCAAAGCAGTGCATCGCATCGAAGACTCCCGCTTTTACCGCGTCAAACATCTCGAAGGTCCCCACGATGGCACCCGCGGGAAAGCCCTCTACGGTCAATTGGCCCTCGGTCATCGGCCCCACTGCATCACAGAACTCCTTGAACTTGACATAGCCCAAGGTGCCGGCATCCCAGGCGGTCTGTATCTTAAGATTGATGGGCTTAGCCGCTGATACACGCCTCACCGCTGGAAATCCAAGGATTCCTGCGGCCCCTCCAGCAATAGCGGCGGTCTTTAAAAACTTGCGCCGGGATTTTTGCTTGATTTTGTCGTTCTCCTTGTTGGTTTTCGCTTTCATCTCTACCTCCTTTAAGGATAATCATTAGGGTTTCGCCAAAGGCTGCCATCATCGTCTGCAATGATACACTAGAACTACTTCCTGCTTCAGACGGCTATCAGCCGATCATGCTTCTCACTTTTAAAAGACTTGAGCAACTTAATAATTTCGGGATACGATTAAGCGATCGGCGTTCCATTATTCGTCGCGAAAGGTGTTTTCGAATCCCTTTATCAGTCCATAAATAACGAAACCAATTATTCCGATTACTATCGCCGCACAAATCCAAAGTGTCGTATTGTAAGGAATAATGAACATATGCCCTTATCCTCCCTTATAATTAACGAGTAACAGATTGGGAAATAGCCAATAGTCTGATGGTAAGGTGTGTCATTTCTTGATCATGCCCCTGGCCCAGATCCGGCTTGCAGCGTCGGAGTTCAGCACGCGGCACTTCCAAAAAACTATATCAATAGAGACTTATTCCATGCATGTCGCGCCAGAACAAGCCTCGCATAACCTAACTTGGTGGGCGTTTCAAAATGGTTTATGTAGGCGGAACTTATGATTCTATTGTTTAAGAGCAAATGATCCATTGTGTCAAGAAAAAAGACTATTGGAATGAAATAAGAATTTGGGATCATACCTTAGCCCTGAGGGATCGCTGTATAAGTTGGGTAATATCCAGGACCTCAAGCGGCACTTTATTCCTTCTCACATAAGTGGTCATGGTGCGCACGCACTGTTGACAGGCGGTAACAACCGCCTGGGCGCCGGTTTGGATGACGGCTTCTATTTTCTGTCTGGCGATTTCCTTGGACAACTCGGCGTCGATCATCTCCAGGTTGCCCCCGCCGCCGCAGCACCGGCAGGCCTCACGATTTTCGCTAAGTTCCACCAATTTTACGCCCGGAATGGATTGAATCAATTCGCGCGGTTGATCAAATACCCGGGCCCCCCGTCCCAGGTCACAGGGATCGTGGTAGGTAACGGTCAAATCCAGCTCCCTGAGCGGAATCCGGCCTTCCTTAACTAGATTCAACAGGTATTGGGTGCCGTGAAAAATATCAAATTCAGGAGGATAGTATTCCCGCCACATTTGATAACAGGAAGGACAGGCAAACACAACCGTGGTCGCACCTTTGGCGCGAATGGCCGCCACGTTATGATCGATGAATTCCTGAACCATATCCTTTAACCCGGCCCCGAGCATTGGAAATCCACAGCACCATTCTTCTTCGCCCAAAAGCGTAAAATCGATACCGCCGACGGTCAGAATTTCGGCCAGCGCTACCGGAATTTTTTGAGCCAACGGGTAATACGCCGCCACACAACCGGTAAAATAGACAACATCCGCTTGATCCTTGATATAGCCGTGATCCGGGGCATCGCGAATATCTTCCACCCAGTCGCTGCGCTCTTCGTTGTCCTCGGCAAAAACATTTTGACTCTCATCCAGATTATCGCGGACCATGTCTATTTTTTTAGGGTAATGGCGGGAATCAACCAGGTCGTGCCGCAGAGAGAGCCACAGATCCTTTAGATGGATGCCCACCGGACAGACCTCCTGGCAGTTGCCGCACAGGGTGCAACGAAAAACCGTATGGCTGAACTGTTTGTGCGCCTCCGATGTCGGACCCTTTTTCCTCAGAAGCTTGCGCAACAGTCCTGTCCTGCTTTTTAAGATCTCATTGAGGCCTTTCATGCGATAAATCGCAGAAAGCTCACCATCGCCGGATGCAGATACGGCCGGGCATATGTCGGCACAGACACGGCAGTTGGTGCAGGCGGACATTTCCAGGAGCTGTTTTATGGTAAAATTTGGATTGGACATACGGGGTTCTCAATTTTGAAATTTGTGCTTTTTCTGTGTTCGATATTCGATATTGAACACCAGCTTATTTGTTGGACCAATAAAAATTTGAGCAAAACCTTTTTGGTCTCGGCTTTTCCGGGTTATGCTTCCTCGGCATATTTCTCAATATCTGCCAGCAGCCATTTCTCAATTGCAGCCGGTTCTTTGAGAAGATTCTCTAATTCGGCTTTGTCGTCCGGCTTGATCTTATACATCCAGCCTTTAGCGTAACAATCCTCGTTGATTAGTCCCGGGTTTTCTTCCAGTTCTTCATTGACGGCGACCAGTTCTCCATTGACAGGCCCGTAAACCTTCCCCAGCCACTTGCCCGATTCCATTTTCGCGAATTTTTTACCGGCTTTTATTATTTTGCCTTCATCAGGGAGTTGCACATAGACGATCTCCCCGGCCATTTGCTGGGCGAAATCGTCCATGCCCATAACCAGAAGGTCTCCCTCATCTCTGACCCAGAAATGATTTTCCTCATAATACAGGTCATCCGGTAAATTGTAGCCTTGAATCTCCATTTTTTCCTCCATTTTTATTATGGGTTGAGAATGCGTTATACCTGTATTTCTACTTGCCCTTCTCCTCCATCAAACGATTAATAAATTCCGTTGTGGTATGGATTTTGAATTTTTGTCTGCGCAGCTTGGCATTTGACAGGTTGTGAATGCAGGAGTTGCAATCGGTCAACACAACCTCGGCATCCACTTCCTCGGCTTCTTTGAGACGCCGGCGCGCCATGGCAATTGAATTTTTGGCAAACGCCCCTCTTGCGCCTCCCCCGGCCCCACAACATAATGCATTTTCGCGATTATTGGGCATTTCCACATAGTTCGGTGCAATCTTACGGATCGTTTCACGGGGCTCTTCATAGATACCGCAGTGTCTTCCCAGGTCACAGGGGTCGTGGTAGGTGACACGCTTATCCGTTTTTATGTCCAGTTTAAAGTCCTTTAGAACCTGGGTAATATGAAGAATCTCAATCCCGTTGCTTTTAATTTCAGCATATTCCGGCCGATTATTGAACGTCCGCCAGCAATAGGGACAGCCGCTAATAACCTTTTTTGCACCCGTTGCCGCAATACGTTCAATATTTGTTTGCGCCAGTTTTTCGTTGAGTTGATAGCCGACGTCCTCCAGTACCCCGCTACAGCAGACCTCGTCGATCAGGGTATAGTCCACCCCGAGACGGTCCAAAAGATCCAAGGCTGCCATCGTGGCTTCATCTTCCCGATAGGAACCCACACAGCCGATGAAATAAACGGTGTCGGCCTTTTGGTTTCTGGGCCTTTCAAAATCCTCGGGCTCATCCTCGGCGTAAATGTTGGTATGTTTTTTGAGCACGGCGTTCATGCCCTTAAATGCGGGGTGACATGAACCGATATGAACCATATCTTTTCTGACCTGTTTGAGGATCTCGGGTACGTTCACACCGGAGGGGCAATTTTCAAAACAGCTGGCGCAGGTGGTGCACTGAAACAGGGTTTCGATCAGCTTATCATCAAGTTCGATTTCCCCGTCCATAACTTCTTTGAGGATCAACATTTTCCCCCGGGCGTTTAAAGCCGGACGCATGGTTGATCCATAGACCGGGCAAACCGCCTGGCAAAAACCGCATTTGGAGCATTTGAGGATCTGTTCGCGGTATTTTCTGGCAAAGTCATACTTGGCTTCCATCTACTTTCTCCTTATCTGTCCAGAGCCATTTTGCCGGGGTTTAAGATATTGTTTGGATCAAAGGTTTTTTTAATGGTTTGCATCACATCCATGGCAACCGGATCATGTTCCAGGGTCATGAACGGCGCCTTGGACAGACCAATACCGTGTTCTCCGGTGAGGGTTCCTTCCAGATCGATGGCCAATCGAAACAGATCGGCACTGGCGGCCTCCACCCGCTTGACCTCATCCGGGTCATATCCGTCATATAAGATCTGGGGATGCAGATTGCCGTCTCCGGCGTGCCCAAACGTTGCGATCTGAAGATTATGCGCCTTTGCAATGGCTTCAATGCCTTTGAGGAAATCGGCGATATTCGCCATCGGCACCGTGACATCTTCAAGCACAAAATGCGTCCTGATCCTGGCCAGAACACCATAGGCGGATTTTCGGGCCGCCCAGAGTTCGACAGCTTCTTCTTCTGTTTTGGCCTGCTTGATTTCCTTGGCGTTATTTTCAGCAAATACATCGATGACCTTTTGGATCTGATAGTTGGTCTCTTCCCGGGTGTAGCCGTCCGTCTCCACCAGGAGCATGGCGTCTACCTCGGGTAGGTTAAGGTCTGTATCCTGGTTGATCGCCAGGATCGTGTGTCGCCCCAAAATCTCCAGGGCGCTCGGAATAATACCGCTGTACATGATCTGGCTGACGGCGCGGCCGGCGTCATCGAGTTTGTCAAACGTCGCGAGGGCCGTGCTGGTAGCGGTCGGTTTTGGGTTGATTTTGAGGATAATCTCGGTAACCACTCCCAGAGTCCCCTCCGAGCCCACGAAAAGCCGGGTCAGGTCATAGCCCGATACGCTCTTCATGGCCTTGGAGCCGGTTCGCATGATGCGCCCATCCGGTAAGACCACCTGGATTCCTAGAACATAGTCTCGGGTGGTGCCATATTTGGCGCCTTTCAGCCCGCCGGCATTGGTGGCGACATTGCCTCCCAATGTGGCCACTTTTCCGCTGGCCGGATCGGGTGGGAAAAAAAACCCATAAGGTGTCAACGCTTTCTCAAGATCAGCGTACACAACCCCCGGTTGGACCACGGCCAAACGATCCGCGATACTGATCTTCACAATTTTATTCATATGACTGAGATCGAGTACGATACCCCCTTTGACCGGAATTGCCATACCGGAAAGACCGGTGCCGGCTCCCCGGGGAATAACCGGAACGCATTCAGCATTGGCCAGC
>JASFGZ010000016.1:0-22169 GCA_050123495.1 Desulfobacterales bacterium | reverse complement strand
CGCAAAAATGTCCGCAGCATTTTGATCAGGATCAATACCACTGGTTGTTAGACGATCAAAAAAAGAGGTGAAATGGGATGTTCCGTCCGTCGAATCAAGGTTCGTCCGCTTATGGGCGGTATCGGGTGCAACAGAATGGCGTTCCGGTCGCATGTCCCCCGCAGCCGGAGCCGGCCCTAACGATGGGTCAACAGATTTCTGTTCAGTTTCGATATCTTCTTTCGACTGTGTAAATACACGGATGCATTTTTGGTCGACTGACAGCCGAAGCGCCAGCATATCGGCTACAGCGTGGGCGAAAGAGATTTCTTCTGCCAACCACTCGCGGTGTTGTCGCTCTTGTTCGAACCACAGCGCCCCGACTGTTTGACCGTGATAACGAATCGGTACCGCCAGCAATGATTCACAGCCCAGCGGTCGCATGTACACCCGATACAGCTCGGCCAATCGATCATCGGTTTCCGCATCACCGGCGTTGATTTCTTCGCCGTTCTGCAACAGATCGAACAGGGGCGCAAAGTCGGACCGCCCAAGCAAAGTCCCCTTCGTATGGCCATAGCTTTCGAGATCGTAACTGTCGATACATTTCAAGGATTGGCCGCCATCATCAAAAATCCACAAGCTGCTGCGTCTTAAATTGACGGCACCGGTAACGATCTCGGTTAACTGTTCAAAGGATTCCGTATCCTCGGCATCAAACACGGCCGCTTTTGACGACAGCTCAGAGAAGGCCCGGCTCTGGGCTTCGAGTTCATGCTGGCGATCGAGCACCTGCTGGGCACTGCGCTCTGCCCGCAACCCCTGAAAAGCCAGCAGACCGGCCATAATTGCCGCCAGGATCACGATTCCGGAGGACATCAGCAAAATGGTACGGTTGTTGCGGGAGACAAAGCCGATGAAGTCATCTTCCGGCACAAAAACAAATACCGACAAATCGAGGCCGGTTCTTTGAGGAAGAAGGAAGGCGGTACTGAGATAGCGCCGACCATCAACGATTAAATCCCGATGCCCATGCCCGTCGATGCGGAAGCGGTTGTAGGCACGAGTTAAAACCGGGTTTTCCAGTTCTTTCACCAGGATGGGTTTGTATACATCGCCTTCCTTTTTCACCATTTTTTTGATCTCCGGATGGGCAACGATATAACCCTCTTCGTCGATGATAATGGCCTCACCGTTCTGGCCGATTTTTAGAGTCTCCAGAAACGCGCTGACCTCTTTCAATTCGATATCCAGACCGAATACGCCCAGACGTTCGTCGTTTTTTCCCAAAATCGGCAGCGAGATGGTTGCGCCGTGGGTCTGGCTGGTAAAAAAAACGTAAAAATCCGTCCAGCTTGGCTCTTCTCTGCTTACAGCTCCCGTGTACCAGGGCCGATTTCGGGGATCGTAAGAATCATCAACCGATATTCGCTCATCCACCACGTTGCCTTCTGAATCGCGACGGATCCAGGTTGTCTTTGGGGCTCCTGTGGAGCGCTCGATGATTTTGGTGTGCAGGGATCCATCAGGCTGGCGTGCGATCATTAAAAAATTACCTTTGGGATCAGCGACAATGAAATTGGCAACCTGCGAAAGATTGGCCAAAACCCTGAATGCAAGCGGTTCCAATAAATCCCGATTGCGAATATCAAATGAGGTGTTTTCCAAAAAATCAGCCGTGAGCCGAACCGTGTCTTCTATCGGCGTAACAAAGGCCTCCAGCTCTCCGGCGATGCGCCGTTCGATCGCCCCCAGCACTTCATCCGACAGCGCCAGGGCTTCCCGACGATTGCTGTAATAGGAAAAAGCGATAATCGCCAGCAAGGCCCCCAGCATGATAACAACAAACCCGATCGGGCCTGCCACTCGAACGAAGTGCCCCCGGAGAGATTTTCGGCTATTGCGATCTCCGGAACTGATTTCGACCACTTCTTCGCTTCGCAATTCGAATTCCTCCCAAAGAATTTATTTAAAGATGTTGGTTGCAAGAAAATTCGTATCTTCTCAACTCGATTTTATTGTGAAATCACGCTCTCGCCATAATTCCCAAAGGCATTCTAAAGACGACACTCTCGAGTTGATCAAACGATCATAAATCAAGAAACGAAAATTAACGAAATTTGTTTGAACAGTGTTTTCATTTAGATTGTTAAAAAATAGGTACGAGGCGGACAGGTGTCAATCGAGTGAAATGTATGACTTTGAATAAAAAATGATGCCGTCCGTTGCCTGTTGTCGGGATATAACAGACTTAAAGACATATTTCTTTGATCTGAGACTTGCTTTTTACGCAAGAAGACTTAGGTTCTTCCTAATTTCTTGTATATCGCTTTTCGTTGAAAAATTTTAAATGGGAGTTTCATCCCCATATCTGAGCTGTATTAACGACTATGTTTATTCTCTCTTGTTAATGTTCAACCAAGCTAGATTCAACAATTCCGGCAATGCTTAATCTGCGTCACGGCATTGATAAAAGAAAAGTGGAAATTAGGATAAAGCTGCTCGAAGTTAGCTGTATTCTTTTTCGCTTCGATAAGGAGGATTACTATGAAATTTAATTCTATATTCACAATCATCGGCAGCGCATTGATGATCGGTCTGTTCGGCGTCCAGGTGATGGCTGCCGAAATTTTAACGGTCGAAGATTTTAGACAGAAAGTTGTTTCGGAAGAAAATCTTGTCAAAACGGCAGATAATGCCATCTTTATGTTTGATGGATCCAGTTCGATGGGTGATATGTTTAAGGATACGAACACATCCAAAGTTAAAATCCTCAGGGATTTTTTGATTGAACGAAATACTTATTTTCCCAACCTCGGTCATAATTTTGGTCTGTATGAATACGCACCGAAGTTTAAGGAAGTTTACGCCATGCAGCCCTATGATCGGCAAATGTTCGGCGATGCACTTAACCAACTGCCGTCAGAGGCAAGCGGACCCACTCTGCTGGAAAAGGGTCTTGAGAAAATTGAACCGGTTCTGCAGAAGCTGTCCGGCCGCACCGTGGTGTTTCTTATCAGCGACGGTACATACTCAACCTATAAAGGGTCTAAATCCCCTGTCCTAAAAGCACAGGCATATGCTGATAAATACAACGTTTGTTTTAACATCATCAGTACGGCAGACACAAAAGAAGCCGAAAATTTTTTGAACGAAATAGCATCTGTTAACCAGTGTTCGCGCGTCATTCCGTTTGAAACTTACATCAGCCGGCCCGAATATAATTCCGGCGCACTGTATGTCGTCAAATCGGGCACAAAATTAGTAACCCTCAGCGATCAGAAGGTTGTCGGGCTTAAAACCGACAACATCCTGTTTGATTGGGACGTGTCTGATATCAATCCAGTCTTTCATCAGGAACTCGATCAGATTGGATCTTTCATGCAGAGCCACCCGGAATCCTTTGCGGTTATTGATGGATATGCAGACAATACCGGAACCGAGGAATACAACCTGAGACTGTCACACCGGAGAGCTGAAGGTGTGGGCAACTACCTGTCGAATAAGTTTGGTATTAGTTCCGATCGGTTGGTGATTTTGTGGTACGGGCATGCAAATCCCGTCGCCAGCAATGACAGCGAGGAAGGTCGCGCTCTAAACCGTCGGGTTGAAATTGCAATTGGCGGAATGAAATAGCGCAGCAGTAGCAGCGCCAAATCTTAAAAGCTGGCAGGAACCGGGTTCTTCTTCTGCCAGCTTTTTTATTATGTCTTTCTTAAAGTTTCGTATCGCGAAAGATCGCATTCAAAATTCGATGCGGATGTCAGGGTAACGGTTGCGGTCCTCAGCGCTAAACAAAGCCGGCAGGTCTTCGGCGTCAACTTGGCCGGCAAAGGCATCCAGCCCGTCTGGGTAAGGATCGAAAACCATGAAAGCACACCCTACTGGCTGTTGTCGTCGGGACTTGACCCGGATTATTTCTCACCCCTCGAAAGCGCTTATGCATTTCATTCCAAACTTACTCCTGCGACAAACAAAAAAATAGATGACCCTTTCAGGGTCATGAGTTTCCGCAACCCGATCGTGCCGAATGCGGCTGTTACGGGTTACCGTGGGGTTCTGGTGCTCGATCGCAGACCCTTTTCGTTTGGCGATATTCAAAGTTTCAATTGGGAAAGTCCGATATCAGACAGAATAAAGCGTCTAACGATCCCTCTGCAACGCGATTTTGACGAACAGCGATAATTGCATTAAGTTGTAACATTCTTTGTTTGTTAACACCATCAACCCGAAGATGATATCTATTATTTCCCTGTAAACCTCAAAAGCGAGGAAGGTGGCGTATGTTTGTAAAACAATTTTTGCGGATATCTTCATGCCTGCTGCTTGCGTTGACAATCGTATCCATCGCCGGAGAGATCGCACTGAGCGCCGAAAAAGATAAAGATACCAAGGAAAAAACCTATGCGATCAACGAAGCCCAGCTTCAGTCCCATGTGATGAGCTTTGCCGACCGTTTTGCTTCTATTCTGGATACCGCGCTCGCAAAATTTGAGAACTTTAATCCCACCGGAAAAACCCGTTACGAGGTGGTCGAACTCATTACCCTCTCATTGCACCATGCGTTCATCATTGCCGGCGAGTCCGATCCGGATGTCGCCTTGCTTGACATGTTGAGCATGGTGACGCTGGGCCGGATTTTCTTCGAGGAAGAGGGGCCGTCGCGATACGGCAAAGTGATTGTGCCTGTGACAGATGGATATCGCAAGGCTGAAGCAGATATCCGCAAAGTCGCCGCAACAGTACTCACACCGGATCAGATGCTCAATCTGATGCGGATTATCAAGCGCTGGCGCAAGGAAAATGCCGAGGTAAAATCCTTTGCGCTTATCCGATTCAGCAATTTTGCCGCCGATCGGCGGGAATCCACACTGACCAGAGCAGAAGAACCCGAAGGGCTTTTCGAAAGTGTTGAGAGCGCCTCCGAGACGGTGGAGGAAATGCGTTTGCTGGCCGAGCGGGGCACGTATTTAGCCACCCGTATACCGCAATTGTTTGGTTTGTTCGGGGATCTGTGGCTGACAAGGATTATGAACAACCCAGACCTGCAAAAGGCCCTGACTGACATTTCTCAGCTCTCACAGGGAACCGCCGGCCTGGCGTCGATCGCCGAAAAGCTCCCGGATCAAATCGCAACGGAAAGGGAGGCGACCATCAGGCAACTGACGGGTGCCGTTTCCGCCGAAAGAAAAGCCGCCATGGCGGATTTCCTGGCCGAATTTCAACGCATCGAAGAACGACTGATACCCGAGATCACAAAGGCCATGGATCGCGCCGAAAGCGAAGGTGAGGAACTCGTGGATCACACCATGCGCCATGCCATCGTTCTGATTGGCATTTGGTTGATCGGGTATGTCATTGCCCGGCTGCTAATACAGTATTTTTCAAATAAGATGAAGACAGCTGCTCAATAGATCCATCATCTTGTAATGTTTAAACGTTTCCTTAATTATCAAATGAAGCTCCCAACAGTTCCGCATTTGAAAATTCAAAAAAGGCCCGGTTCGATTTGAACCGGGCCTTTTGTTTTTCGATATTCAAATTCAGATTACAGTTCAATCCCCAGCCGGTCCCAAACGGACTCATCGTCTTTGATTTCCGCGGCTTTTAGGTGCGGATAAGTGGTGATGAGAAAGTAGGCTAGCGGCAGGACCCCCAGCACGATGATGATAGTATCGGGGAAGGCGCGAAAGGTTCCGAGCCAGACAACGGCGCCCTTCTCGAAGAAATCCGCACTGCGGGCCACCCAGAGGCCGTCTCTAAAAGCAATCCAGGTCTGCATGGCCCCGATCGGCAGCAGGGTGCCAAACGCCAGCAGAAACAGCCCGCCGTTGAGTCCCCAGAAGGAAAGCTTCAGGATTCCGTCTTTCCAGTGAGCCTTATCCACCAGGCCGCGCCAGGAAAACAGCAGCAGCGCAACGGAAAGCATGCCGTAGGTCCCGAACATGGCCGTGTGACCGTGATGCATGGTCAGGTAGGTCCCGTGTTCATAGAAATTGATAATCGGCAGATTGATCAGAAATCCGAAGATGCCAGCCCCCAGGAAGTTCCAGAACGAGGCGGCCACCAGAAAATACATGGGCCACTTGTAGCGAAACTCCCGACCCTCTTTACGGATGTCGCGGTACTCCATTAAGCCGCGGACCACCAGCGTCATTAGCGGCACGGGCTCCATCGAAGAAAATATGGCCCCCCATCCAATCCAGAAAGCCGCACCGCCGTACCAGAAATAATGATGGGCGGTTCCGATAATGCCGCTTAAAAATGTGAGGGCCGCGGTAAAATAGGCCACCCTTAAGGCGGCTTTGGCCGTGGCCAGTCCCATGGCCACCATCAGCAACGCAATGACCGCAATACCGAAGAACTCGAAGATGCTTTCCACCCAGAGATGAACCACAAACCAGCGCCAGTAATCCGCCATGGTCAGGTGAGACCCTCGGCCGTAGAAAAGACCGAAGCCGAAAAAGGCGACCACCATAACAGCGCTGAAGACGTAAAACCATATCAAGGCGCTGAATTCATCTTTGTGGCGACTCAGATGACCGCCAACGGCCCGGTACACGATCAGCAGCCAGAAAATCAGGCCACCAAAAAGTAGAATTTGCCAGATGCGTCCCAGTTCCAGAAATTCCCAGCCCTGATGGCCCAGCCAGAACCACAGATCGCCCAACATCCCCTTGATACCCAGAACCTCTCCGGTAAGGCTTCCCACAGCGACCAAAAGGACGGCGCCGAAAAGTAGTTTGACGAGAATGCTCTGCCGGGCGGGTTCTTTGCCGCCGATGATGGGTGCCAGGTAAATGGCAGACGCCAGCCAGGTGGTGGCGATCCAGAAAACCATCAGCTGCAAATGCCAGGTTTTGGCCCAGCTGTAGGGGATCAGTTTTGCCACAAAAGGTATGAAAAAACTGGCCGGATGAATGGTGTAATGCGCCAGTAATCCGCCGAAGCTGGTTTGGAGCAAAAATAACAGGGTCACCACTACAAAGAATTTGGCGGCTTGAAACTGACTGCGGGTCAAGGGCATATCGATCAGCTTTTCGGCCAGGGCCGTCCCTTTGGCTTGTCCATACCATAAACCATAGCGATGTATCAGGTAGACAAATATGCCCAGAACCAGCATCAGGGCCAGAACACCGGCAATAGAATAGAAGTAGGTTTGCGTGCTGGGGATATTACCAACGCGTTTGTCGGGCGGCCAGTTGTTGGTGTAAGTATAATCTTCTCCCGGGCGCAGCGTTGAGGCCACCCATGCCGTCCAGAAGAAAAAGCGTGATACCTGAAGCCGCTGCTGTTCATCACCAATGGTGTTGGGAAGAAAACCATAGCGAGTTTCACCCTCTTTAAAGGTTTTTTCCCAGTGCGAGGCCACACGCTTCAGACCCTCGACCTGGGCGTCAGTGAGCCTGAGTGTATCGCCGGTGGCGTCATAGCGGTTGGCTTTAAGCTCAGCCTTGGTTTTGACATCGATGATTTCTTTCTGCAGATCATCGAGCTGCGAATAGGATTTACCGTACTCCGCCATGGCCAGGTAATCACCCACCGCTTCAGCCAGGATATGCAGGGATGTGGCGGAAAACTCCGATCCCCGCTGGGAACCGTGACCCCAGACCGCCCCGTGATCCATCAGGCCAAAGCGCTGATAGACGTCCTGGCCGGCGATGATATCCGCACGCTCAAAAAGCACCTTGCCGTTGGTGTCGACGACTTTTGCCGGATAAGGCGGCAGGTCCTTTTTCATAACGACGCCGCCGCCCAGCAGGACGGCCATGGCAACGACAAAACAAAGAATTGCTGCCCATTTCAGTGTCTTAAGTGACATATGCGCCTCCTCTTTTTACAGTTAAGCGTGGTTTGAAAAAAATCACGCCCCCCTCAGACTCAATCGTAAGTCTTTATCTTAAAGCCGCTTGCCGCCGGGTTACAAAAGGCCCGCTCAAGCGGTCCTGGTATGTGATCGCGAAATTAAACCTCACCTGCCGTTTTAAAGACCCGAGCCTATCACCGGTTTTAAAATCATTTCAGATGCATGAATTATGACCCCACAGCGGAAAGACGTTTGACTTAGATCGAGGAGCAGGATGTTTTTTTATCACAAAAACATGGACTTCGCGAGGGCCATGTGCTCCGTGAACCATGGTGGCTTCGATATCGGCGGTTTTACTCGGACCGGATATGAATGTCATGCAATTGGTTAAACCTTCTTTGCTCTCTTGCGGATCCCATTTTAACAGGGCGTAAAGTTCTTTTAAATCGGCAATAATCTGATTCAGCTCGATAACGGCAATATGGATTGCCGGCACCAGAGAAACCGAGCGCGCCTGACCCGCTCGTGTTCTCATAACCAAAGTCGCCGTGTCCGCCATGCAGAAATCGGCCGCGGTGATACCGATATAGGAATCAATGACGCGGCGACGTGAGTTTTCTGCATCCGTTTCTTTTAGGTCGGTAAAAAATACACGCACATCCTGTTGGGACAGGGCTGCCGGCAGGTTCAGGTTTTCGATCAACGGATGCTGCCAGGCCACGACACTTTTTTTATGGCCCCATTCGGGGTCTTTGGTCCGAACAAGATCGAGGATGCCTGCGGTCACCGACTTGACATCTTCACATGATATCACCTTTAAGTTGATCGGCCCGGCGGCCTCGATAAGCGTTGCGAGCAACGTTTTTCTTTCCTCGGGTGTACGATTCCTAAGCCGCTCGAGTATGGCCCGCGTTTCATCAGACATCTCGCTTTTAAACAAATCTTCATCGCGCTGCGATGCTGCCATCGGTCTTCCCAGTGCGATTTTAATTCTGTTAATAAATTCTTCTTGGTTGGCTGTGCTCATCTGATGCCTTTACGTTAAAATCGATTCCGGTCTGTAA
This sequence comes from Desulfobacterales bacterium, assembly GCA_050123495.1. GTDB lineage: Bacteria > Desulfobacterota > Desulfobacteria > Desulfobacterales > JAHEIW01 > JAHEIW01. The sequence continues at coordinate 13,319 of JASFGZ010000016.1, read as the reverse complement.
AACCGCTAGATACCTTTTTTCCAACGACTGATGAAAGATTCGGCCGCCAAGGGTTTTAGATCTCGTCCCTTTGTCCAGCCATGCATCGGTGGCGGCAGCCGGCGAATCATGCCGTCATTTTGAGTAAAAAGTTTCTGGCCCGTTGCCGCAAATTTAAGGGCCGCATCGTACAATTTTCGGTTGCGGATAACCCATGACCAAGCCTGCAATAAGCGCTTTTCTTTGCGGTCTGCCGGCGTCACTCCCCAGGCGGAATCTCCTTCGGCCAACTTGGCCCGCATCACCAGCAGCATCCGCGGGATATCGATATTGACCGGACAGATATCCTGACAGGCACCACAAAGGGTTTCCCCCTGACAAAGATCCTTGGCTCGATTTATGCCCACCAGCAGTGGTGTCACCACTGCGCCCACAGGTCCGCAGTATACATAGCCGTAAGCATGTCCGCCGATCTTTGCGTAGACCGGGCACACATTCAGACAGGCGGCACAGCGGATGCAGCACAGCATCTCACGGAATTCATCATCCGCCAGAATCCGGCTGCGTCCATTATCTAATATCACTAAATGAAACTCCTGCGGGCCGTCGGCCTGGTCTGCCGATCGGGGTCCGCCGATATAACTGACATAGGTAGCCATATGCTGTGAGGCCGCACCGCGGCAAAGAAGTCTTAATAGCATGTCGTGATCTTTCAGCCGGGCGGCGACGCGCTCCATTCCCATAATGGCCATGTGGACTCTCGGCAACGTCGTTGACATACGGATGTTGCCTTCATTTGAAACTGTTGCGATGTGTCCGGTTTCGGCGCAGGCGATATTACAACCCGATATGCCCATATCAGCGGTCAGAAATTTTTCCCGCAATGCTTTCCGTGCCGCCCAGGTCAACTTAGGCGGGTCGTTGTTGTACGGGATACCGATTTTGTCTGCAAAGAGGCTGCCGATTTCGTTGCGTGTTTTGTGAATGGCAGGTGCGATGATGTGAGAAGGGTGCTCACCGGCCAACTGAATAATGTACTCGCCCAGATCCGTCTCGGACACGTCAATGCCGGCATCAACAAGTGCTTCGTTTAAGCGGATTTCCTCACTTACCATGGACTTGCCTTTAACCACCTGCCTGACCTTGTGTTTATGCGCCACTTCCAGGCAATAATTGACAGCGGACTGGCGGTCTTCAGCAAAATAGACGTGACCGCCGTTTTTCCGAATGTTGGTGGCCAGCGTTTCCAGAACGACATCCAGGTTTTCAATGGTTTGCATCCGGATATCATGGGCTTTTAAACGCAAATCCGGTCCTTCGGGAAGCTGGCGATAGCTCTCGGCTGCTCCCCGCCCGAAGCGATGCTGCAGATCCGCCAAGGCCTCTTGCAGAACCCGATTTTTCATGGCCTTTTGGGCCTCCGCCACATAATTTTCTGTCGTTATTTTTGACATTTTTTCTCTCTTTTTTAACCAGCTAAGATTTGCGCGATATGCATCACCTTAATTGAAGAGCCCATGCGGCTAAGCTTGCCCTGAATGTTCATTAAACACCCCATATCGCAGCCCACCACCGCATTCACCCCGGTATCAATAATGTTTTTGACTTTATCGCTTACCATGGCATTTGAGATATCCGGGTATTTAACCGAAAATGCGCCGCCAAAACCGCAGCAGTAATCAGAATTGTACATTTCAACCAGTTCGGTCCCTAAAATATTGGTGAGAAGCCTACGCGGCTGTTCTTGAACACCGATACCACGTAATAAATGACACGAGTCATGGTACGTAACCTTGCCGTCAAATCGACCGCCCAGATCTTCCACCCCCAGCACGTCCACCAGATATTCGCTAAATTCATAAATTCTGCCAGCCAGGTTTTGGGCTCTCTGCAACCACCGGGAGTCGTTTTGAAACAACGCGGCATAATGGTGCCGCACCATGTTCACGCAGGACCCTGACGGACACACGATCTGTTCTGCATCTGCGAATACCTCGATAAAGTGCTTGGCCGCAACACGCGCTGATTGCCGGTAACCGGAATTAAAAGCCGGCTGTCCACAGCACGTCTGATCGGTAGGGCAGGTTAATGTAATTCCCAACCGACGAAAAACCTGTACCATGGCCTGCGCCACTTCGGGATAAATGGTGTCGACGAGGCACTGGATAAATAAAGTAACCGTTTTGCTGCTGCTCATGCGCACTGATCTCTCAACCTCGCCTTACGGCAGAATATTTTGCCCATTATGGTTGAATCCGTTGCCGGTTAACCGCCTTGACCAGATAGCTGCCAATTGGCTTTTACTCCATTGGGATTTAATTTTGTTTGAAGCCTATAATGAAAGTTCAAAAAAATCCAGAGCGGATTATTCGAGGCGTCGGGGATTTTTTCTATACGCGTTTCCAACAGACCCGCCTGGGGCTCGGCCGCTGCCAGCCGCAACAATACACGCTGAGTTCCAACGACCCATTGAAATACTTGCTTAAAAAATTATTTCTGGTATGATATTGAATGGTTAGGAGATTATGACAATGACCGAACAAAGAGCCGCTCTGTTAGAACTTATCGATAAGATAGAGCATCTGGGCCAGTTTCAAGACCGGATCGATTTCCCTTCAACCATTGGGCAGATATGGGAAGTCTTTCTAAAGGATGTGCGAAGTTTTATCGAGATCGAGGTTTGTGCGCTTTTTCTGGTCGATGACGCTACCCATGAGTTCGTTTTAGAATATGTATTCCCGGAAAATAGTAAAACAATCTGCAAAAAGGAGGTCGATTATCAGATTGAATGCGGCATCTTTTCCTGGATCATCAATAGAAGACAGCCGGCTTTGATTCCCGCATTGGCATTTGAACACGAAAAATCAATTGTCATGTTGCCCCTCTCCACGATTAAAAGAACACTGGGGGTCGTTATGGTTAAGACCCCTATCAAGGAAAGCTTCATTACTCACGAAATTATAAAGCTGTTAACCATGCTCGCCAAACAGTATTCTCTGGTGCTTGAAAATACACTGCTGTACGAACGTTTGATGAAAAAGCATGAATCCCTGGAGAAGGCCAACGGAGAAATCAGGCTTTTATCCCGCAAAGATTCTCTTACCGGCTGCTATAATCGTGGCTACCTAAACGAACACCTGCCCCATGAGATAAAACGAGCGTTGCGATATCATCACCCGCTTTCCTTGGCATTATGCGATCTAGACCATTTCAAGAAGGTAAATGACACCTACGGGCACCTGTGCGGTGACATGGTGCTCAGAGAATTTGTGGAATGCATCCTGTCTTTGATCCGGTCAGACATGGACTGGCTTGCCAGATACGGAGGGGAAGAATTTTTGCTGGTTCTTCCTGAAACCAGTTTTAAAAATGCCAGCCGTCTGGCAGAAAGGCTTCGCAAGCAAATTTCAAAAAAAGTGTTTAAATGGGAAGGCGAAAAGATATCGATTGCCGCCAGCTTCGGCGTAACCGGTTTTGATAAGATCAGGCCCGACGAGAATTTTTCACCGGATGACCTGATCGAAATGGCGGATCAGTATTTATATCAAGCTAAAAATAAGGGTAGAAATAAAGTGGTGAGTGGACCTTTTTTGAACCGAAATTAACATCTAACGGTTAGATTTTTTTCGTTTTTTGATCTTTTCAAACCCCTTTTCAACCACCGGTTTAATTTTGTCAAGTTTGATCGGTTTGGTAAGATAGTTGTCAAAACCCACGCGCTTTAGCTTCTCCAGGTCGTACAGATCCGCATACCCGGTTAATGCAATGATGACAGATTGGGAATTTCGCTCTCGAATTCGCTGACAAAATTCAACGCCGTCCATATCAAGCATAATAAGATCCGTAATGATGACAGGAAAATCCTCTTTTTTCATAAGGGCAAGCGCAATCTCCGGAGATTCTGCCTCCGACACGGTATAACCCGATTTCGTAAGAAGCTTATTTAACAAGTCTCTTTGAAAGTCCTCATCATCGACGACCAATATTTTCTTTTTCATTTGAAACACTCAGTTTAGTTTGAAACATCTTCAATATTGGTATTAAACTTAACCCCGCAACCGTCGCGGATCGTTCGAACGACTTCCCCGCCCACTTTGATATAATCTCTGGATTTTGGCCGCATAAACGACAGCGTGAGTTGCTGGCCGACGGAAGGGGGTTGCCGGGTTTCAATCAGTGCGCCCCCGGAACTGATGTTTTGAATAAAACCGTTAAAAGCACGATCCGGTGTCGCGAAGTCTACCGGCATAAAATAGGGTTGCCTGGCAAATTTCCTTCTTCCCTGCGAATGCTTGTGTTCAAGCTCCTTTAAAAGGATGCGACGGTCTTTAAACGGCATATCCAAAATAATCTCAAACAATCGGGCTGTTACAACGGAAATGTTAGGCTCCCCTGAATGTTTTTCGGAAGGCTCCATAGCCGGGGTCCTTTAGTAATTGTGTTAGACCGTCATATAGGAATGCTGCTGAGATGTGACGATGATCCGTATTACATAATAAAATCAATATTAAAGTAAATTTAGCGTAATGTCAATTGAGGATAATGCAAAGTTAAATCGTTAATTGTGGATTCGTTAAATAGTTAAAATGGATTGAATCCTCTGACGATTTAACTATTCGACCATTTAACGAATCGACTAACATTGCGCACTCTGTGGACCACAAGCCGGCTGCCAGAATACTGTGGTTTGAGAAATTTTATTCAAGCAACTGCTCCTTTATTGCTTCCAACATCTCCTCCGTCACCCCCGATTTTGATTTGAGATAATCGGCAGGGGAGCCGTATTTTTCATTTAGGTGATAGAGTAAAGCCTCGATGCAGTATTGCGGCGCTGTAAAATAGGGTGAAATTTTTCTTCGATCAATACCGGATGACTCGAATTGAGCATAAATCTTGTCTAACACATCGGCAATGAAGATATTTGATAGACCGTGATCACGGATAACCGTTTCATCCGGAACCCCTAAAGCAAGGAGAATGAGAGCCGCGCAGGTACCGGCCCGGTCCTTTCCGCCCGTGCAATGAAAAACCAGCGCCAGCTGGCCCGGGTTTGCCAGACGCCTGAACACCTCGCCCCAAACAGATGCAAATTTGTCGATATTAATAATATAACCGTTAATTAAAAAATCTTGGGTCAACCAGCTCGTATCCCCTCTTTTAAGCTTTTCAAATAAAGTCGTGGGATTGAATTTTAGATTGTCGATGGGAAAATGAAGATACTCACCGGGCCCGTCTCCCGGAAACCGATCCGGTCTTTTTTGCACTTCAGCCGGTGTTCGAAAATCGCAAACACATTGAATTTTCATCCGTTGCAAAAAAGCAATGTCGCGACCCGTCAGCCTGGACAAATGATCCGAGCGGAAGACCTTTCCCCATCTTACGCGTCGTCCTTCGGTTGTCTCATAACCGCCAAGATCCCTGAAATTAACCGCTCCTTCCAGAGGAAGACGTCGCTCACTGGTAATAATTCCTGCCCTATTTTCGGACATGATTTCAAAGTAGTGAGGAATATCGGGATCCAGCTCTGAAATTTCAACGGCGGTCTGCCCTTCAATTTGTAAAAAGGGTTCGCCGCGGTCTATCGTTTCGGGTGAGTCTCCATGATAAATCGAGACCCGAAGGTGTTTAAGGTGAGTTTTCCAGGTTATGCGCACGGCGTCTTTGTCGGTGCGCTCAACCGACGCATCAAAAATAGACGAAGGATGGTTAAAGGCTGCCATCAAATTCTATCCAGGCAGAGTCTATTTCTTTTCCAGCTTAACTGCTATGGCGTAACGCCCGGGACCGACATAGATCAAGCCAAAAAAAACGGCGGCGAGGCCCAAGGACCAGAGCATAAGTGTGTTGTAGCCGATTCTAAAATAATTAAAGAAGTATAAACCGAAAAGAATAAATAAAAGTGTGCACGCCGCCCTGAAAAAATAGCCGAATACAAAGCTAACCGCACCCAATGCTTCCAGAAGCAAAATCGCGAAACCAAAAATCATTGGCGGCAAACCAACATTAATGAAGCCTAAGCTTGTTCCGACGCTTTTCCAGGAGTGCGCCCCGGCAAGCAATTTAGGTAGAGCATGCAAAAACAGCACGGTCGTGAGGCCCAATCGCATGATGAGCAGGCCAAAATGTATTTTCCGATCCTGCGAATTAAACATCTTCCCCTCCTGCATGCGCTTGCTATCTAGTATTCCATACTGGGTAAATATATCAACTAAAAATTAGGATTCTGGGTTCAGGGGTTCAAGGTTCAAAGATTTGTTAAATTCGTTTAATTTGTCTCATCGGTTGAATGGGTTGGCTTAAACCGAACCAATGGAACGAATTTAACCAATCAAACCAATATAACGTTTACTCGACGCTGACACCTAAAATCGATCCGTTTTTTGTAAATTACTTGCGCGTCGCAACACTGGAAGCGATAGCTCACTTTGACATAAAAAAAATTATGCCATATTATTGGCCGAGTATGCTGAAAGGAGTGGAAAGCAAATTGTTATGAGTGCGCTTTGGGACTGGTGGCAGCACCTGCCGCAACATATAAGCCCGGTCATCGTTGAAATTGGCTGGTTTAGGCTTCAATACTATGGACTGATGTACATTGTGGCCTTTGCCTTCACCTATTTTCTGGTCGTTTACCGCATCCATCATGAGGAACGCTTCGAATTCTCAAAGAATCAGGTGAATGACCTAACCACCTGCGCCATCCTGGGGCTCATCGTCGGTGCCCGGCTCGGCTATGTACTGTTTTACAATTTGTCTTATTATCTGCGCCATCCGATCGAAATCTTTCTCCCGTTTTCGTTTTCAAACGGCTTTACCTTTACCGGCATCTCAGGCATGTCATACCATGGTGGTCTTATTGGAATATTACTCGCCGTTTTATGGTATATTCGCAAAGCTAAAGTTAACTACTGGGATGTAATGGATTTATATGTGCCGGTGGTGCCGCTGGGGTACACCTTCGGTCGTCTCGGAAATTTCATTAACGGGGAATTGTTCGGACGGGCAACCACATCACCGATCGGCATGTATTTTCCCCAGGCCCCTGAAAAAGTTCTGCGGCATCCCTCCCAGCTTTATGAAGCCTTTTTTGAAGGGATTTTTCTTTTTATCATTCTGTGGAGCATCCGCAAATTCAAGGTACCCAAAGGCGCTATGCTGGCATTATATGTGATCGGATACGGTACGGTCCGTTTTTTCATCGAATACTTCCGTGAGCCTGACGCGCACTTAGGATTTGTTTTCTTATCTTTTTCCATGGGGCAAATGCTTTGTGCCGCCATGATCGCCGGTGGCATCGGCCTGTATTTTTATCTGCGGCAAAAATGAAGCAACGATAATGGAAACCGTCCCCCGAGAAGAAATCCGTCAGCGCATCAGCAGGTTCCAGGCAGAACTGGCAGCCAATAAATTGGATGGCGCTTTTTTTGTGCGAACCTGCTGTAATTAAATAACAGAAAGCCTCCCGTCTATTTTCATGTAAATTTAGGTCATAACAACCATCCCATACCCGGCGCCCTTTTTAAAATACGTCTCCGGTTGACTCCCTGAGTTGTTTTAGTTATAGCCTCTTTAAAACGTATCGCTATTCTGCAAGATTAGAAGTTGTTTCAAAACCTCAGATAAGGTTCAAGGGGCCCCGCAAATTGCGGGATTTCGCATCCGCTCAATTTGGTGAAGTCCAATGCTGCTCGAACTAAAGGAATTAAATTACAAATACCCGGGATCCGTCAGGGATGTCTTCCGGGACCTAAACTGCCGGGTGACCGAACCGGGTTTCCACGCCTTATTCGGCCCTTCGGGGGTGGGCAAGACCACTCTGGCAAAAATAATTACGGGAGAAATTGGCGGCTTTGCCGGCGAGATCTCCACCCGGGGCACCGATCAAGTTCTGTATACGTTTAACCTGGAAAGACTTCCGGGATGGTACACGATCCAGGAGCATCTGGAAGAAATCACACCGGCAAACAATAAAGAAAAAATCAGAGAATTGGTGGAATCATTTGGCCTTCAATCCTGTTTGCATTCCAGATTTGCCCAGCTTTCCCTGGGCCAGCAAAACCGGACGAATTTAACCCGCTATCTTCTGCAGGACTTCGATTTGCTGATTATGGATGAAAGCCTTGCCAACGTGGACGAAATAACCAAAGAAAAAATTATTTTAAAAATCAAAACGCTGTTTCCTGAACGCTGTTTTTTGTATATATCCCATAATGTGGTTGAGGTTTCAAAATTTTGCAAACAGATCCTGGTTCTGCGCAGCCACCATAAAAACCCCCAGGCCGTCTCTCTTCAGGGTCTAGACTTTAGAGACGGCGGCGCTCTGAAAAAAATGGAGCTCGAGCAAAGTATGCTGGAGATTGTAAATGCTTCATAGGCGCATTTATCAATTTTTAATGATCTATTTTATCGGCCTGGCCGCCCTGATGCTGGTAAAATACAGCTTGAATCTATCCGATTACACCATCCCCGGTGTTAATGAAATCTGGAACACATACCGCCGATATTTCGGGTTATACTTAATCGCAGTGCTCAATACGCTGGCGGTCGCGATTTTAGGCCATATATTGTCCATTTGCATGGCTACGGTGGTGGGAATTATCGGCCGATTGACCATCTGGATCGGCTCGTTTATCCGGGTGGCCGCATATAACATTCAGGCGTATCCCATCGTGGCCGTGGCGCCGATTATTTTTATTTTATTGGGCGATGGACTTTCCTCGCGTCTTTTAATTGCGGCAATGATTTGTTATTTTCCGCTGTTGCTGTCCTTCATTGGCATATTATCTGAGCCGGTAGCGGAAATTGAGCATTTTTTCGATTCCACGCTAAGAATGAACTGGCGCCTGCAAGTAAAAATCCGCGCCTTTGAAAATATACACAAACTGGTTACGGTCATCGTCGGAAGCGCAACCCTGGCCATGGTTGGTACGATTGTTGCCGAATTTATTGCAGCCAATGCCGGGATCGGATACAGTATCCGCATCGCCCTGTATCAGAGTGATCTCTCAAAAATTCTGGTGGCTCTTTTTTTAATCGGCGTATGCACATCATTATATCTGGTTTTTCTGGAGTGGCTGGGATGGTTTATTAAAAAACGGTTCGGCGGTATTTAAAGCAACCGATTAAAAACACGTTCGAAATGAACGAAAGTGCGCTAAAATGATCTAAAGTTTAGGAAGCGCCTTCGGCTTTATCAAATTTTAAAATAGATAGAATACCATAATTTTAGGCACTTCCCACTTCTAGTCACTTTGAATGCGACATGCCAACCAGGCCCGACTGAAGAAAATGTTTCGTCCGATTTGGCTTTCGTCGAAAGTCTCTGAAGGAGGTAATCAATGACGCAACAACTTCAAAAAAAAATCAGATTGCTGGCAGTAGGCGCGGCTCTTATGATAATAATAGGAGGTTGTGCTCAGGAGGCCGAAAAACCCCTGGAGGAAGTGAGTTATCGCCTCAAGTGGCTTTTTAATGCCAGCGTGGTGGGCGATCTTTATACCAATGACGCCGGATTATTTGCCAAAAATGGTCTTAAGGTAACCATTAAACCGGGCGGCCCTGAAAAAGATGCCATTAAAGAGCTCGAATTGGGCCATGCCCAATTCGGGGTGGCATCGGCCGACCAGGTCATTCGTGCAGTTTCCAAGGGTGCACCGATCGTGGTCGTCGCCCAGCTTTTCCAGACCAATCCCTTGCATTGGATTTATCGGCCGGATAAAACGCCGCTCAAAACGCCGCAAGACCTTAAAGGCAAGACCATTGGCATCACTTACGGCGGCAATGATGAAACCATCATGCGCGCACTGCTGGCCAAATACAACATCAAAGAAGATGAGGTAAAGCTCTTCAGTGTGCGTTATGACTATACCCCTTTCTACAAAGGTGAAGTCGATCTCTGGCCTCTTTATCGCAACGCCCAGGCGCCGATTATCGGCGCTAAGCTTCAAAAAGCCGGAGAATCATTTGATCTGATGGATCCCAGCAAAATGGGTATTCGATTTGTGGCGAATTCTGTCGTCACCACCCGAAAAATGCTGGAGGAACGCCCCGAAACCGTCAAAAACTTCACAAAAGCGCTGCTTCAGGGCTGGCGTGAAATCCTGGATCCGTCCCGTAAAGAGAAAGCAATTGAAACGGTTTTAAAGTACAACAAAGAAACCCCTGAAGAGATTGTCCGCCAGCAGCTGCCGGCCACACGCATCCTGATGATGCCGACAGAGGATTTTGAGTTCGGAAAAATTGACGCCGATGCCTGGAAACAAACCGAAGAAATCATGCTTTCCCAAAAGCTCATCCCCGTACCTGTATATGTGGAAAAGCTGCTGAAGCCTGTGGGTGAAAAATGAAGCTCCCGGCAATCCGCCTCTGGCGGACAGGGTATTCAGGCGACAGCGAATAAAAGTTCTAAAGGAGAATTCATATGATAAAGGCGGTCGGTCATCTGGGAATTGTCATCAAGGATATCGAAGCAAGTTTAAACGCATTATCTAAAATTATCGACATTCAATCTCCGGCCATAAAAGAGTTTCCGGAAAAAAAGATGAAATGCGCTGTTGTCGAATTCGGCGGAATCGGATTGGAGTTTATCCAGGATTCAAGTGAGGATGGGATGATGGCTGAGTTTATCAAAGAAAAAGGAGATGGCATTCATCATTTCTGCCTGCTAACAGACAATATCGAAGACGACGTTGAAATTCTTAAGCAGCGCGGAATCGAAATGCTCGATCAAAAGCCAAGGATTGGTTTGCGCGGCAAAATGATTGCCTTCACCCAACCCAGTGCCTTAAACGGGATTATGATTGAACTATCCGAACCCTAACACAAGGAAGAATCAAAATGACCAAACGAAGTGATTTAATGACCCAGGGCCCCGAAAGGGCTCCCCACCGATCGCTTTTAAGAGCGGATGGATTCACAGACTGGGAACTGGACCGGCCGATTATCGGTATTGCCAATTCGTTCAATGAAATTATACCCGGGCACATGCATCTGGACAAACTCGTGGATGCCGTTAAGGCCGGTATTTATGCCGGCGGTGGCACACCGCTGGTTTTTAATACGATCGGAATTTGCGATGGTATTGCCATGAACCACGAAGGTATGAAATATTCACTTCCCAGTAGAGAACTGATCGCCGACACCATTGAAACCATGGCGGTTGCGCATCCCTTTGATGGTCTGGTTCTTCTGGCTTCCTGTGATAAGATTATTCCGGGCATGCTGATTGCTGCCGCCCGCCTGAACATTCCTTCTATTTTTGTCTCCGGAGGCCCAATGCTACCGGGAAAAATCCAAGGTAAAGACACCGGCCTGGATAAGGTCTTTGAGGCGGTCGGCCGCTTCAAAAGTGGAAAAATTTCAAAAGAGGAGCTGCATACATATGAATGCGCCGCCTGCCCCGGTGCCGGCTCCTGCTCGGGAATGTTTACGGCCAATACAATGAATAATCTGTCTGAAGCGCTGGGCATGTCTCTGCCATACAACGGCAGTGCCCCCGCTGTTTTTGCCGAGCGGATATGGTTGGCCAAAGAAACCGGTTATAAAGCGGTGGACCTGGTCCAAAAGGACCTCAAACCGCGCGATATTATGACGAAAGAAGCATTTCACAATGCCATCGCTGCGGATATGGCGCTAGGGGGATCCACCAACACGGCCCTGCACATTCCGGCGTTGGCGTACTATGCCGGATTGGATTTAACTCTCAGAGATCTTGATCCCTTTACCGCTAAAGTTCCCCATCTGACTTCTATCGCTCCGGCAGGTCCCCATCATGTGGTGGACCTTTTTTATGCCGGCGGTGTTCCTGCTATTCTAGCCGAACTGCAAAAAGCCAAACTCATCAAGGAAAACCCACAAACAGTCTATGGAAAATCTGTAGCCGAAATGCTCACGGAAATCAAAGCCGGTGTAAAGGATTATGAGGTCATTCGTTCGATTGAAACGCCGGTTCATCCAACCGGAGGGCTGGCCATTCTCACCGGCAACCTGGCTCCCGAAGGCGCCATCGTTAAACAAGCCGCGGTGGCTGAAGAGATGCTGACCCATTCCGGCCCGGCCCGAATTTTTAATTCCGAAGAAGATGTATTTAAGGCCATCATGGATGCCGAAATCAAAAAAGGTCAGGTCATCGTCGTCCGTTATGAAGGGCCTAAAGGCGGGCCCGGCATGCGCGAAATGCTGTCGCCGACATCTGCATTGGCCGGAATGGGGATGGACAAAGATGTGGCACTGATCACCGATGGTCGGTTTTCCGGAGCCAGCCGAGGAGCCGCCATTGGGCATGTCTCGCCGGAAGCCGCTGCGCAGGGTCCCATAGCGGCCCTGCGGGAAGGTGATGTAATCGAAATTGATATCCCCCATAAAACACTCAACGTTCAGCTAAGCGATGATGAGATCCGCCAAAGACTTGATGCGTTGCCGGAATTTGAGCCCAAGATAAAAACCGGCTACCTGGCCCGCTACACGCAAATGGTTTCCAGTGCGGATAAAGGTGCGGTCTTCCAGCGGTAGAATCGGTGCCATTTTATTTCCTTACCGCAGAGGCGCAGAGTACGCCGAGAGAGATATCTTTGGGTTTTTCGTTGAGAGGACGAAAAACTTAAAACCTCAGATAACCCATTTACAGACAAGGGTTTGCTTATTAAAGCGAGCTTTTTAGATACTGTCCTATATAAATCCATTAAAAGCCATTTTACTTTATAATTTGTTGCCGGAGGCAGATTGTTTGGTCTGATTTTCCCTTTCAGGAAATCAGACCAAGAAAAAATTCTCTCTGCGTACTCTGCGCCTCTGCGGTGAACAAAGCAACCAACACCAGAATAATTAGCATGCGTGCTGAAGATTTATACAATCAGCGGTTAACCCGAATCCTAAAGGCCGTCGCATTAGAAAAGCCGGATCGTACACCGGTCGTTTTAGAATATTCGGGCTTTGCGGCCTATGTGACCCACACCTCCATGGCGACGTTTCTTCGATCTCCAGAAACCAATGTCAATACCATGATCCAGGCCTTTCATCTAGTCGGTAATGGGGATGCCATTAACTATGGTTCTTTTTGGCCGTATGGGCTTTGCTATGATTTTATGTCCAAAATTCGCGTGCCGGGCGTGGATTTGCCGGAAAATGAGATGTGGCAGGTCGTGGAGACGCAGTTGATAAGCCGCAACGACTACGACGGCATTCTGGATCTTGGATGGGCGGTTTTTTTTAAAAAAATGATGCACACGCGCATCTTAAACGACGTGCCATCCGAATATTTACCGCCCAAACGCAAACCTGTAAATGTGCGCGCTAAATGGCATACCCATGGCATACCCGTGCTAAGCGGCGGAGACATAACA